>JAKPIQ010000006.1 GCA_029549715.1 Candidatus Atribacteria bacterium
GGGTAAAGCAATTCTTTTTTTTAGTGCCTTAGCTCTCTCTCTGATCTTATCCAGTACACCCATTTTCTCTGCTCCTTTCTCTGCAGTTTACTTATAGTAAAAAATCGATAAAGACAACAATAACTAAAGATAAACCCACTCCCTAATAAACATCTTTTTTCTCATCTCTAAAAATCAGGAGAGCTCCCCGGAATACTCCTGCTATTAAATTTACCTTTAAGTCTTCTCTCCACTACTGGAGGCACTAACCCCCGAACACAGCCACCAAAAGAAGCAATCTCCTTTACTATAGTTGAGTTAAGATAAGAAAACTCAGTGCTGGTGGGCAAAAACAAGGTCTCCAGCTCTGGAGCCATTTTCCGGTTGATGAGAGCAATCTGAGTTTCATACTCATAATCAGAAATAGCTCTTAATCCTCGAAGAATAACCCGGCATCCTTTTTGACGAGCAAAGTTAACTAATAAACCATCGAAAATTTCTACTTCTACATTAGAAAAAGGTTTTACTGCTTCCTCAATCATAGTCTTTCTCTCTTCCGAGGTAAAGAGAGGTTGTTTATGAGGATTCTTCAATACCCCCACTATCAAATAGTCAAAAATTTTCCTTCCTCGTTCAATGACATCTAAGTGCCCATTGGTTAAAGGGTCAAAACTCCCCGGATATATTGCTATCAAAGCTACTCTCTCCTCCATCACGAATTGACCTTCAAAGAGCCAAATACTAAAATACTTCTTCCATACTTCCTGCGATCTTCTATCTTGAAAAAACTACAGTCTCGGAAAGGGTCTTGTTCTTCAGGATAACGAAATACTATTAAAGCATCCTCCATAATTACTTTAAAATTATACAACTTTTTCAAAACACTTCCACTGTCCAGAGAAAAAGGGGGGTCTACAAAAACGATGTCCGGTTTAATCTTTCGAGAAGGGAAAGGAAAAGAATGCAAAAAATCCCTTTTTAAAACCCGGGCTTTTTTCTCAAACCCACAAGCCTGTATGTTTCTCTCCAGCAAATGACAGAGATGAGGATCTTTCTCTAAAAAATAAACCTGACTTGCCCCTCGACTTAGAGCCTCAAACCCTAAAATGCCACTTCCAGCAAAAATATCAAAAACCACACTTTCTGGTATTTCTTCCCGCAAAATCTCAAATATTGCCTTACGAATAAAGCCGGGCATAGGCCGAACGTTCTTTCCCCGGGGGGTGACTATCTTTCTCCCTTTGTCTTTTCCTCCTACCAGATGCAAATAACCCACTAACTCACCTCTCCAAATTCCAAATAACGGCCAAACCTCCTGTTAATTTCCCTTTTTAATAAACGGTTTTCCTCCCTTTTTAATTCTGGGTCTTCATCAAGAATAAATCTGGCTTCTTCGTTGGCCCGCTCCAGAATAGACCAGTCCTCAAACGGGTCAGCCAGGTGGAACTCAGGCACTCCGTGCTGTCTCACCCCGTAAAACTCACCCGGTCCTCGCAGACGAAGATCTTCCTCGGCAATACGGAAACCATCATCGGTAGACACCATTATCTCCATACGTCGACGAGCTTCCTCGGTATGGGCTTCAGCTAAAAGTATACAAAGCCCTGCCGCCTCTCCTCTCCCAATTCTACCTCTCAACTGGTGCAGTTGCGCCAAACCAAACCGCTCAGCGTTTTCTATCACCATCACACTGGCATTGGGGATATCAATTCCCACCTCAATAACTGAAGTAGCCACCAAAACGTCAATATCTCCTCGAGAAAAACGCTCCATAATTTCTTCCTTTTCCCGAGAAGGAAGCCTACCATGAATCATCTCTATACGAAAATCTGAAAGCCACGAAGAACGCAAAAGCTCTGTCACTTCCGTGACATTACTGATTTCTGCCTCACTTTCTTCTATAGCCGGACACACTACAAAAGCCTGCCTTCCTTCTTCTATTTGCTTTCGTACTCGATTATAGGCTTTGAACCTCTCTTTAAGAGAAAAGTAAAGAGTGGTGACCGGTTTTCTACCTGCTGGTTTTTCATCCACCACAGAAATATCTAAATCTCCATAAAGAGTTAAAGCTAACGTCCGGGGAATAGGAGTGGCAGTCATCACCAAAAGGTGAGGAATGGAGGCTTTTTCTTTTAATTTTGCCCTTTGCAATACTCCAAAGCGATGTTGTTCATCCACAATAGTAAGACCCAGCCGGGGAAAAGTAATATTTTCTTCGATAAGAGCGTGGGTGCCAATTACCAGATCTATTTCTCCCTTTTTTATTTCTTCTATCAATTCCTTCTTCTCTTTATTAGTTCCCCCTTTGAGAAGTCCCACTCTCACTCCCAGAGAAGATAATAAATCCTTAAACCGGTTATAGTGCTGTTCGGCTAAAATTTCAGTAGGAACCATGAAAGCTACTTGCCTTCCCGAATCAATAACTTGAAGAGCCGCTATTAAGGCCACCAGTGTTTTCCCCGAACCCACATCTCCTTGCACCAAACGATTCATCAATCGCCCACTCACTAAATCCTCATTAATCTCTTTTACTACCCTCTCTTGAGCAGAGGTCAAAGTAAAGGGAAGTCGAGCTAAAAATTTCTTTACCAGAGCTGAATCAGAAACACAAGGAGGGACCTCATAAATTGCCAATTCCTGCCGGCGGATCTTTAAACTTAAGGCAAAAAGTAAAAACTCCTCAAAAATGATAGCTAAATGCGCTCTACTGCGTCGGGAATTTAACTCTCCTACCGAAGAGCGGGAAGGGCGGTGCAGCTCCTCTATGGCTACTCTTTTGGGTAAAAAATTATGTTTTGTTACTAAAGAAGGGGGAAGAATCTCTTCTACTTCCCCTAAAAAATTATCCAGAGCATAATCAATGATGGATTGCAGTTTTTTTAAACTTAATCCTTCGGTAAGACTATAAATGGGGACTATTCTATCCCAATTGGAATCTTCCCTGTTCATCGCCTGGTAGTCAAAATCAGCTACCTCCCAGTTGCCAAAAGACCAGCGAAAATTCCCTGAAACCTGAACTTTCACGCCTTTTCGCAAAATTTTAGCCAGATAATTCCTATTAAAACACACCAGGTTCGCTTTCCCCGTTCCATCACCTATGGTAATCTTAAGCAGTGGTCCCCGTCGAGTGGCCACTCGACTTTGAGAAGTAACCACTCCCTGGATAGTCTCCCACCCCTCCCCCCGGAGCCGGGAAATGGGTTTTACTTCCCCTCGATCCCGATAATAACGAGGAAAGAAAAAGAGAAGATCTTCTACTGTTTTAATGCCCAGGCGATCCAGCTTTTTTTCTAAAGCCGGCCCCACTCCTTTAATGTATCTCACCGGGGTAGAAAGATTTTTCTTCTTCTCTAGAGGCGGCCCCACCGTAGATTCAGCACTAAGATCGTCCCCACCATCATCCCCGCTGAGGGATTTTAACTTTTCTTCTATATCTTGTAGCAGCTTTCTTTTTTCTTCCAGAGCTAAACTATCATAGTCTTCTAAATTTTCTAAAAGGGAAGAAAGAGCTTCCTGGGCACCTTGTGAATATTGTTGAGTCAACCAGTTGCTCAAAAAGCTATTGAACCCTCCAAAAACGGAGAGATTGTCCAGCCTCTGCTTTTCTCTCTCTATTATCTTGAGCACTAATTCTTTATTTACTTTCTCCATAGTCATCCTTCTATTTTAACCCATCTTGCATTACATATCCAAAACTGCTATATTTTTATCCAACCCTAATTAAAGGAAAGGAATGATAACAGTGGCAAAGTGCGAAATTTGTGGTAAAACTACTTCCTTCGGTAATAAAATAAGCCACTCTCACCGGGTAAGTAGAAAAACGTGGCGCCCTAATATTCAGAGAGTGAAAGCAACTATAAATGGCAAAACCAGAAGAGTAAACGTTTGCACTTCCTGTCTTAAGGCAGGAAAGGTCAAGAAAGCTTAAAGAATCGCTTTTCATGCTAATATCAGGAACTCTGGTTAACGCGGGAGCAATTCTTTTAGGAGGAACAATAGGGATGATTATCCGCTCTCGGCTGCCAGAGCGGATATCACTTATTGTCTTCCAGGGTATTGGTTTATTTACCCTCTCTCTGGGGGTATCTTTAGCCATAAAAACCCAGAATTTTTTGCTTTTAATATTCAGTATCGTCCTGGGATCCATAATAGGAGAATTGCTTGACTTAGAAAAGTGGCTCAACCACTTAGGAGAAAACCTGAAACTCCTCATCAAATCGAAAAACGATCGTTTTGCTGAGGGTTTAGTAACCGCTTTTTTGCTTTTTTGCATGGGTTCTATGACTATTTTGGGAGCTATAGAAGAAGGATTGGGCAATCCTCCTCGTTTACTTCTGGCTAAATCGGTACTGGATGGCTTCTCCTCCATTGCCCTATCTGCTTCCTTAGGAGCAGGAGTGATTTTTTCCATCATTCCTCTTCTTCTCTACCAGGGTGGCATAACCTTATTTGCCAGCTCTGTTCAGAGCTTTTTCACCGATTCCCTGATACTGGAGCTGACCGCAACAGGGGGACTACTCCTCATGGGTCTCGGAATCGACATTTTAGAAATTAAAAAGCTAAAAGTGCTCAATATGCTACCCAGCCTTGTAGTGGTTGTAATCCTAAAAATGCTCTTCTTTCGTAATTAAACCACAAAAGCCGATAAGCGTATCTCTGAAAAATATAACAGGAAAAAGGAATAACTTTAGATTATATTTGCGATTAATCTCTAAACATAGAGAACTCTCTGTGTCTTAATATTGGGCCACCTTACTTGCGTGGAGCGTATCGGAAGCGCATGTCTTTATATTATACCCAGTAGCCCGGCCCATTACGCATTTACCTCATGTAATACCCAAACATTAGGCTCCGTATACTCTCCCTTATTTTTCTCTATATTTATTTTAACAGGTTTTAAAGCACCTCGAACGACATATCTGCCAGTTTCAAAAAACTTCATATTTGTCCACTCTTCCCATTCATTTATAGTCCCGACAACATACATCGATTTATGGCAAGGTTTTATTATTTCCCCTCCCAATCTAACATGTACTCGTAGCCATGGATCAAATGGTAATCCATCTTCTCTCCTCCACTTTACATAATTATCTATCGATGTTAAAGGATATTCACTTTTTAAAACAGGCCTGACCGGTGAAGTTACATATTTAAAACCATTATCACGGACAAGAG
>JAKPIQ010000130.1 GCA_029549715.1 Candidatus Atribacteria bacterium
ACCTATTTTGTCCACTTCATCGAGCATAAAAACCGGATTATTAGTTCCTGCTTTTCTGATACCTTGAATTATTCTCCCCGGTAACGCTCCTACATAAGTACGGCGATGACCACGAATTTCTGCCTCATCTCTTATTCCTCCTAAAGAAATACGCACAAACTTCCTTCCCAGAGCCCGAGCAATAGATTTCCCCAAGGAGGTCTTACCTACTCCCGGGGGGCCAACAAAACAAAGTATCGGTCCTTTAATATCTCTTTTTAACTTGTATACCGCCAGATACTCTAAAATTCTTTCTTTTACTTTTTCCAAATCATAATGGTCTTCATCCAATATTTTTTTAGCTAAATCTATATCTAAGTTATCTTCGGTGCTAACGTTCCAGGGAAGTTCGATTATCCAATCTAAATAGTTTCGAATTATCGGGTATTCAAAAGAATTAGGAGAGAGGCGGGAAAGTCTCTCTATTTCCTTTTCCGCCTCTTTACGTACCTCAGGAGGCAGATTCAGACTTTCCAATTTTTCTCTCAGTTCCTTAATTTCCGAGCTTTTCTCATCTAATTCTCCCAGTTCTTGCTGAATAGCTTTTAGTTGTTCCCGCAGAAAATATTCTCTCTGAGTTTTAGCCATTTCCTGTTGAACTTGAGATTGAATGCGACTACCAATCTGCAGTATTTCTAATTCCCGAGTGAGGTAAAAGCTTAACCTGGTAAGTTTAGTAGATAAATCGGGAGAGGATAAAAGCTCTATTTTGCTTTCCACATCCAGGTTAAGGTTAGAAGCTATAAAATTGGCTAAACGAGAAGGCTTTTTAATATTTAGAGCTGTTACAAAAGCCTCGCGAGGAAGATAGGGAGCTAACTCCACCACCTGCTGGAAAAGACTAACTACATTCCGTACCAAAGCTTCTATTTCATCAGAATGGGTTTCTTCCTCTTTTAATATTTCTATCTTAGCTACCGGATAAGGCTCCCACCTTACCCACTCCCTGATGCGAAATCTGACTAATCCAAAAATTAGAACCTGTACTGCATTATCAGGAAGTTTTATAAGACGAGATATCTTTCCTATAACTCCTATATCATAAAAATCTTCCGGAGTAAGTTTTTCTCCCTTCACTTCTCCCCGTAGGGGAACTACTCCTAAGATTTTTTTATCCAAAACCACATCGTTTATAAGCCTTACCCACGGCTCTTCTGTTATCACCCAGGGGAGGGCAATCTCAGGAAAAAGAACATTGTCTCTCAGGGGCAAAATAGGTATTTCTTCCGGAAATTCATTTTCTTTATGCTCCCCTAAGGAAGGAGAATCTCCCAAAAAACCAGTATCTTCTTCCTCCGTTAAATCTTCTTGTAAAAGAAACCAGGTAACATCCCATTCCATCTTTACATTCTCCTAAGTTATGGGAATCTTTCTTTCCCGACTATTTTCTCTCAATCCCTCAACAACCAGAAAGCCGTTTAAATATTTAGCTTTCACCTCTTCTATCTCTTCTGGTAGGTCAATTTCCCGGTAAAAAGGACCAAAGCGGATCTCCATCAAATAATAATCCTCTTTGGAGGAATAAGGCAATTCTTTCCTTTCCCCTTTCACAATGAGTTTTTTTCCTTCCACTATAATTTCTACTTCTTGAGGGGAAACCCCAGCCAGCTCTATTACCACCACCAGATGATGAGGGGTTTCAAAAATATCACAAGGAGGTACCCAGGCTTCTTCCCCGAATCCAGCAAATCTCGCTCTTCTTTCGGAAATGTGCTCTACAAACCTCTGCATTTCCTTTTGCAAATAAGCTATCTCTTCCCACCAATTATTAAAATCCATCATGGCTTCCTCCTAAAACACTACCAATAATCTCTGTAAGTAGTAAACTCCTTTTAGCGAATCTACTTCTATCCGCAATAAATTATTACCTAATTCCAGATAATCAGCAATATAAATTATTTGAACTTCAGTGGGAGCGACCATTCCTTCCACAGCCCTTCCTGAAAGAACCAGCTGATCGTTGAGAAAAACTTTAAGAAACACCTCATCTTGAGCCTTACCCCACAGATATAGAGCGCCACAGGAGAGAGGCCGAGAAAGAGAAAATTCTACCTCTAAAAACTCTCCATCTGGTAGAGAAAGAACATAACCGGGGTTGATAGTCCAGCCAGAAAGCACCTCTCCCCAGTAAGTTAAATAATCAAAGTTAGTATAGGGCTCACCAGAGGTAAAGTCGAGGAAATATAATCCCTCCTTAGCATACACTTCTAACCCACTCACTGTCCCGTAAGCATAATCTTGTGAGGGAAGGAGATCTTTTGCTCCAGCAAAAGAAACCTTGACTTCCACCCTTTCCTGCCCCACTACTTTCGGAGCGTACAAGCGGTTAGTAGTCATACCTGCACTATCGGTATAGGTTATTTCCTCTTCCCAACCGCCAATGCTTGCCTCCCACTGGATGCTTCTTCCTTCTACCGGTTTTCCCCGCAAATCGCGGAGCTCTGCCTGAAAATCAACGGCCTCGCCTCCCGCCACATGAAAGGACTTAGGACTAATAGTGACAGTAGTCTGTATCTTTTCCGGGTTAACCACAAAATAAATTTCTCCTTCTGCTGCTTGATAAACCATATCACCAGGGAAGTTAGCTCTTACTACTATTCCTGTACTTTCCAATACTGAAGGAGCGCTGTACCAAACCTCAGCCGCACCTGAAGTAGAGGTACGGGTTTGGTAACTATCCAGAGCCCCCTGGCTGACTTCCCAGTAAATTGGTCTATTAACCAAAGCATTTCCCTGCTCATCAAACAAGAAAGCCCTGATTTTTAACTTTCCTCCCGCCAAAATCTCACCAGGTACCGGATCAAAAGAGATAAAGGAAGGAGCCAATTCTCTTTCCTTAGCCGATACTTGAATTCTACAGTAATGCAGGAGCACCGGATATCCTATAATCTCCTCTATCCGAGAGGGATTTCTCATTGCTTCCACCAATAAGCGATCTGGTATTATCTCTTCCGAGAGTATCATTAAGAACCTTTCTGTTCCTTCTGGTCCAGAGACCACCCCGTAAATTTTCCGTTGTACCCCCTCTGCAATAGGCTCGTTGTTTTTAATAATGCGAACACTCCCATCCGGAGTATAATCAAATATGCTAACGTAGCCATCCCGAGAACTGCCATACTGTAGAACAATATTTTCTCCAGGATGGTACACCCCCCATTCTCCTCGATCAGGAATCAAAAATATGAAAGGAGAAAGAGGTAAAGAGTCAATCTGACTCATTTCTCTCATAGAAACGGCAAATTCAAAAGGCTGAGCTCCAACCCAGCTATTACAAAGAAAGAAAAGGATTAAGAAAACTCCCCAAGCTTTTCTCATCTTTATCCCTCCTCAGTTTTTTCTATACTTTCACCACTCTCTAAAATAAGAGAGGGAAAATCTTCCTCCTTAATGTCCGCTCCAATACGACAATTTCTACCCACTATTGTCTCGGGGGGAATACGAGCATTTCTTCCTACTATAGTTAAACCACTTCTAAGCATATCGGGAACTTTTTGGTTAGGACGTAAATCCTCTCCATACCCTACCTTAGCTCTGGTGCCTACTACTATGCGCTTATCTAAAATAGCCCGGTCCACTACCGCATCTTCACCTATAAAAGTATCACTCATCACAATAGAATGGCGAATTTCTGCTCCTCTACTTATGTAAACCCCGCTAAAAATTACCGAATCCTCTACGCTCCCATCTACAATAGTTCCGCTACCCAACAAGCTACGTTTAGCTCTGGCTCGATAGCTCATTTTTACTGGGGGACGGTCTTCGATAAAGGTGTAAATAGGCCATTGCTTATCATAGAGATTAAGAGCCGGTGAAGGACCGAGTAACTCCATATTGGCCTCCCAATAAGCATCTATAGTTCCCACATCTTTCCAGTAGCCCTCAAAACGAAACCCATAAACTTTTCTCTCCTCCACCATTCGAGGAATAATATCCTTGCCAAAATCAAAAGAAGTATCTTCTCGAAGAGCTTCTTTTTTCACTTCTTCCTCCAGAACTTGACGATCAAAGATATATATCCCCATGTTTACTAAGTTGCTACGAGGATGGGGAGGTTTTTCTTCAAAATCAATTACCCTTCCTCTCTCGTTAAGAGATAGCACTCCAAAACGATGAGCTTCTTCCCAGGGGACTTCTATTACCGCTATAGTTAAATCTGCTTCCCTCTCGCGGTGGAAACGAATCAGATTACGATAGTCCATTTTGTACACATGATCTCCAGAAAGAATAAGCACTAAATGAGGATCTTGATCGTGGATGAAACGGAGATTTTGATACACAGCATCTGCTGTCCCTCGATACCAATGGGTTACAGCATCGCTGATGTAGGGCTGGAGAAGAAAAACTCCCCCCTCCATCCGATCTAAATCCCAGAATTTACCAATTCCAATGTGCTCATGAAGAGAACGGGGATTATATTGAGTCGGAATCCCTACACAATATAGGCCGGAATTTACACAGTTGCTCAGAGAAAAATCAATGATGCGGTATTTACCTCCAAAGGGCACTGCCGGTTTGGCTCTCTTTTCCGAGAGAATATCCAGCCTTTTACCTTCTCCCCCAGCCAGAATCAGAGCTAAAACCTCTCTTTTATACACTCCCGCTCCTCCTTTGCTAAAGTCCACAAAATACTACGTATTAAATACAGAAAGTGCTGGCGAAAACTTTCCTTCTGAAGCGACGGATTATCATCCCCTAACCACCAGAACCAATCGCTTCCTTCTGCCTGATATATAAGATCTTGAATTTTTTCTCGCTCTTCTTTGAGTAAATATTCCTTTTCTCTCCCCCACAGTTCCCTGACTCGCCGCAATTCCTCCCAGGCCCAATTTTTTTCTGGATGTCCAATCCAGGTATCCAAAACACCACCCACCCAGGAACCAGGCACCATATGAGAAATTGGAGGGAGATTAGAGAACTTTTGCAAATACTCCCGGGGAGTGATGGTTACAAAGTCCTCACTTTCACAGAGTGCCTGGTATAAAGAGGTAATAAAAGGTAAACCATTATCTACATAGTATTCCCAGGCGTTTTCTCCATCCAGAATGATAGTTACCAAATAAGGCTTACCTTGAGGAAGAGCTTTTTTTATATTCTTCAGGCGCTGAATCAAATCCTCCACCGCCTCTGCAGGAGAAAAGTGCTGATAACTAAAACTGATTAAGTCTGATAACTCAGTGTCCCGGAAAAATACAGCTACCTTTCTCTCCTCTTTTTCCCAGACATGAGGTAGATAAAGCTCTGGCCAGGCTTCTCCCTTCCTCTTCCCTAAAGAACGGAATAGAATTTCTTCTCCGGTAGCTAACCAACCTACTCCCTCCTCGCCAGCCAAGGAGAGAACTTCCTCACTCACTGCCCCCTCAGAAGGCCACATCCCCATAATATCAGAGCCCCATATATCTTGAGAGAAATCTTTACCCCTTTTTATCTGTTCTCGAGCATCCTCAGGAAAAGAGAAACGGTGGGGCAAAATAGTAGCAGGATTGCACTGTCTGGCTACATCCGTATCTATAAGAAGAGGCAAAATAGGGTGATAAAAAGGAGAAAAAGAGATTTCTATTTGTTTATTTTCTAGCAACTTTCGATACTGGGAAAAAATCTCTCTAAATATTTCGTCGGTAGCTCTCCATATTTTTTCTTTATCTTCTTCTCTATAATTTCTGCCCCGCTCCCACAATTCCCGACCTACCGGATTCTCTTCCCGCCATAGGGGATCAAACCAGATAAGCTGGTAGAGAACTTGCAGGTCCAAGAAATCCTGAGAGGTAAAATACTGCACGGGTTTTTCTTTTAATTCTGCAAAACGAGGCCACTTCTCAAAGGTGCGAGGAGAAACAACTACAAAGAAATTTTCCTTTATTAATCTCTTATCTTCCTCAGTAAGAGAAGAAGCTCTCTTTTTAGCCAATTTCATTATCTCATCTTCCCGACCTTCTAAATAAAGCTGAAACTGCCGAAGCAGAGAAGGACTAAAGTTAAAGGTAACTCGAAGGGAAGGAAACTTCTCCACTAATTTCCCCATAAAAAGATAATCTTTAGTAGCATGAGTTCTCACCCAGGGAAAATCAAAAAAACCTTTTTCCTCATTCCAATAAAAGGGTTGATGCATATGCCAGACAATACTAACCATCAGCTTTTCTGTCATTGATTACACCTCAATTTATTCTTACTATTTCTGCTTCGATTATTTTCCCCTCTTCTACCTCCAGAAAGCCAAAAGAGAAGTAAGGAGCAAATACCCAATCAGTAGGGCTCCCCGGGTTGAAATATAATACACCTTCTCGCCACTCTTTATTTGGCTGGTGAGTATGACCATACACTATTGCCTGAAGCTTCTCTCCTGCAAACAATTTTCCTACTCGCTCTTCTATCCCCGCAGGAGGCCCTCCCCCATGGGTAAGTCCAATTTTTACCCCTTCAATTTCTACAATCTCGCTATCAGAGAGTTTTTCTTTGACCGAAGGAGAGTCCATATTGCCCCTTACTGCCCGCACCGGGGCATATTTCATCAGTTCCTCTAACACCCACCACTCTGTTATATCCCCGGCATGGAGAATAAGGGAAACTCCCCTTAAAAAATAAAGCAAGGGGTCAGGAAGATTATTCCCTCGCTGAGGAATATGGGTATCGGAGATAACCGCCACCTTCATTCTCTTCTCCCACCATTTTAATTTTACCATGGTTTCCCTTTTTCTAAAACACTTTTCTCTGGACCTTGCAGCTCCTCCATGAGATCAAAACACTTTACCAATAAAACTACTCCTTCTCTTCCTGAGCGCTTTTTCGTCCCCAAGCTCTTTCCGCCGCTTTAACCGTATTAGCCATAAGCATGGCAATGGTCATGGGACCTACTCCCCCGGGAACTGGACTAATGTAAGATGCCACTTCCCTAACTCCCTCAAAATCTACATCTCCTACTGTTTTATCTCCTACTCTGTTAATTCCTACATCTACCACCACCGCTCCCTTTTTTACCATATCTGGAGTAATCAAACGGGGAGAACCACAGGCAGCAACTAAAATATCGGCCATCCGGGTATAAGTTGAAAGATTACGAGTACCGGTGTGACACACAGAAACAGTGGCGTTAGCTCCCCTACCTTTCTGCACTAACATCATAGCCAGGGGCTTACCTACAATATTACTTCTACCCACAATTACTACATTTTTCCCCTCGGGGGACAAATTATAACGCAATAACAATTCCTGCACTCCCCAAGGAGTACAGGGAAGAAAAACTGCATCACCAATCATCAGTCTCCCCAGGTTATAAGGGTGGAATCCGTCTACGTCTTTTTCTGGGGAAACATGATACAGAACTTCTCTCTCCTGGATATGAGGGGGAAGGGGAAGTTGAACCAGTATCCCGTGGATACGCTCATCCCAGTTGAGGTTTTTCACCAACTCTATTACTTCTTCTTGAGGAGTATTAGAAGGTAAGCGATGCTGAATAGAATAAATACCCAGTCTTTCACAGGTTCTTGCTTTATTCCGCACGTATATCTGGCTGGCCGGATCATCTCCCACCAAAATAACCGCTATTCCAGGTTGACAACCTTGCTCAGTAAGATAAGCAATACGGGGTTTAAGCTCCTCTCTAATCTCAGCGGCAACTTTTTTCCCGTCTAAAATTTGAGCACTCATCTCTTTCCTCCTTTTCTATTTAAAAATTGTTCTACGTTACCCTTTGTAGAGTTAAGCACCCGATGAGGGGGGAAATCTATCTCTTCCAGTAAATTCTGGGCCTCCCTAAATTCTCCCACTTCTTCGCAGAAATGAGCATCACTGGAAACTACTACCCATCCTCCTTGCCTTTTTACCTCCTGGGCGATCAATCGGCAATTTTCCTCGCTGCCCCTTCTGCTTACTGCAAAAGAACTATTATTAATTTCTATAACCTTCCCTCGATTAACTGCTCCTTCTACTACCTTCTCATAGTTCAGAGGATAACGAGGATTCCCCGGATGAGCAATGATATCTACCAGAGGATTTTCTATCGCCCGGAGGAGTGCTTGAGTATTTATATCCCGAGAAGTAGGAGGAAAAACTTGAGGATGAAAAGAGACAATAACAATGTCCAGCTTCCTCAATAATTTATCTCCCAGAGCTAAATTCCCCTCCTCATCTACTATATCTACTTCTGCCCCAAAATAAATTTTTATCCCTTCTATTTCTTGAGGAAAATGACCCCGAGCTTCAAAATAAATAGGAGGAGGCCCACCGGGCATTAGGGGGCTGTGGTCAGTTATCGCCACTACTTCCAATTTTTTTCTCTTTGCTACTTGCGCTATTTCCATCACTGTGCTATACCCGTGACCACTAGCCACTGTGTGAGTATGCAAATCTCCTACTAAATTCAGTTTTACCACCTCATTACTGTTTATCGAAGGGAAACAATTTCCACATTTGACTATCGAATTCCACTACCGGGGGATCACTCCATAAATCTAAGCCTCGCCAAAAAGCATTATACAAAACAAAGTGTCGTAAAAAAGTCATCAATTCCCCCACTGTCTGAAAATCGGGCAAAAAATATTCCAGCTTCAGAAAATCTTTTCCTTCTCTTCGCAATAAATTTTCCACCACCCGGCACTCTGCTTCTCTCAGCTCTCCCCAAGAACCAGAAACCGGAACTAACCCTTCTGCGGAGAAAAGGTCCATCTTATGAAGTGGAGGAGGAAGGGAAAATTTCAATTCACTATCCTTTAACCCTTTTTTCACCAGAATAAAAACAGACTCTGAGGGGAAAAATAGCTGATTATCTCGCATTACAGAAAAATTAAAAGCTCGAAATTCTATCTTTTGTTCTCCTCGACAACTATATTCTAAAAGAGGGATAAAATTTTGTAGAAGAGAAAGGATAAAGCTGTTATCTACCAAAAAAATAACCCTTTCTCCTTTCTCTTGAATAAACAGAGAAAGAGCAGCCGCTTCCTCTCGGAAATAATCACCATCTTTGAATCCTTCTTCCAATTCTCTTACTGGTAAATTAAGGCTGATCAAAGGCAGATAAAGAAGGGCGCTCCTTTGCCAGAAATGGTGATGATAAATCTCAGTGGGGAAAAAAGGGAGAAACAGAGCTCGAGCACTTTGGGCTAAGATACCATAATTACTTCCCACCAATACCTTTTTCCAGGGGGGTAGAGAAAAACCTAAAAGTAAAAGTTGTAATTCCTCCAGGGGCCGGGCCAGAACCACAAGAGCAGTATCTTTGGGGGGTAATGTCCTTCCCCAATGGAGAAGTAAATCTTCTTCTGAGCTATCAACAAACCCTATGAATCGTTTTTCTTTAGAGCTTGTTTTCCCCCTCAGGAAATTCCGAACAAAAGAAATCACGGGAGGAGAAGACAAAAAAACGAGATTCTTTTCCTCTTGTAAAACTACTCGATAGAAATTAAAAGCCTGTTCCAAAATTATCTCTTCCTCAAGAGGAAGTAAGGGTAATTTTTCTAAAAGCTCAGCCGGTACAGAACCCTGAGAAAAGTCCTTACCCTCCTTCCTCCAGGAGAAGGTCAAGCCTCTTTCTTTTTCTGCCATAACCCATATTTTATGCTATCTACCAGAGCTTGCCAACTGGCTTCAATTATATCGGTAGAAACTCCCACTGTTCCCCAGGAGTTTTTGCCATCGGTAGATTGAATTAAAACCCGGATGCGGGCCCCTGTCCCTTCCTTTTCATCCAGCACTCGCACTTTATAGTCTGATAATCTAATTTTTTTCAGCGCTGGATACATTTCTTCCAACGCTTTTCTCAAAGCATTATCCAGAGCGTGCACTGGGCCATCACCTTCTGCTGCCGTATGTATCACTTCTTCGTTCACCTTAATTTTAATGACCGCTTCAGCTGCGGTATTTTCTTCTCCTATTTTTTCCACGATCACCCGAAATCCCTCTAAATCAAAAAACTTAACTTTTTCTCCCAGAGCTTCTCGCAACATAAGCTCAAAAGAAGCGTCCGCTGCCTCAAATTGATAACCGTAATTTTCTGCTTCTTTAACCCTCCGCACCAAATCAAGCAATCGGGGGTCTTTAGGATCTAACTCTATTCCTAACTCTCGAGCCCGATAAACGAGGTTGCTCCTTCCCGCTTGTTCTGATACCAAAACTCTTCTCTCGTTACCCACCGCTTCCGGGGGAACATGTTCATAAGTAGCAGAGTAGCGAGAAATGGCACTGACGTGGATCCCTCCTTTATGGGTGAAAGCACTTTTTCCCACATAAGGATCATAGTCGTTAGGCCTTAAATTAGCTATCTCACTGACAAAGCGGGAAACTTCTCTAAGTTTTCGCATTTCCTCATCAGTGATAGGATGAATATCCATTTTCAACTTCAAATTAGGAATTATGGTACAGAGATTGGCATTCCCACATCGCTCCCCGTATCCATTGATAGTACCCTGCACTTGATGTGCTCCTAAGTCCACCGCTATTAAACTATTAGCCACTGCCACTCCGCTATCGTTGTGGGCATGGATGCCCCACTTTACTTTATTGTCCCCCCCAAAAAACTCCTTCATCCGGTTAATAGCTTCTTCCATCTGGAAAGGAAGAGTTCCACCGTTCGTATCACATAAAACCAGAATCTGTGCTCCTGCCTCATAGGCAACTTGGAGAGTTTTTAGAGCATATTCCGGATTATCTTTAAATCCATCAAAGAAATGTTCGGCATCATAAATTACTTCTCTTCCTTGTTTTACCAAAAAATTTACCGAATCTTCTATCATACGTAAGTTCTCATCCAGAGTGGTTTTAAGCGCTTCACGAACATGAAGAGTCCAGGACTTACCAAAAATAGCAATTACCGGAGTTTCAGCTTCTACTAAAGAGCAAATGTTTTTATCTTCTTCCACTCGAGTATTAGCTTTTCTTGTACTACCGAAGGCGCTAATTTTAGCTTTTCTAAAAGATATCTTTTTAACTTCCTGGAAAAAAGCGGCATCTTTGGGGTTAGAACCTGGCCAACCCCCTTCTATGTAATGGACTCCCAATTCATCTAATTTTTGGGCAATTTGTATTTTATCCTGCACCGAAAAATTGATTCCTTCGGCCTGTGAACCATCACGCAAAGTAGTATCGTAAATCTCAACCGCTGGCATCATTTCACCTCTCCATTTTGACTTAACAATTCCTTCAAAACCCCTAAATTTTCCACCACCATGTCAGGCTGGACGCTAAAGCGATCTACATCTTCTTTTTTACTCACTCCAGTCAAAACCAGAATAGAAAAGAGACCAAAATCTTTAGCCAACTTTATATCGGTATCCAAACGGTCCCCTATCATAACCGTCTTTTCTTTTTCAAAGCCACTAATTTCTAATAAAAACTGCAGGGATTCAGGATAAGGCTTTCCAAAAATCCGAGGTTTTACTCCTGAAGATACCTCAATAGATGCTAAAATTGCTCCACAACCCGGCATAAGACCGTCTTCGGTGGGAAAAGAAGGATCGGGGTTGGTACCGTAAAAAGATGCCCCATTTAATATACATCTCATAGCATTACTCATTTTTTTAAAATTGAACTGGCGGTCCATCCCCACCACCACTCCGTCTACCTGATAAGGAGGAACTTCTACCAGATTCATTCCCCGTTGATAAAGCTCTTCCCGTAACCCTTCTTCCCCGATCACATAGAGGGAAGCTCCCGGGTTTTCTTTACTTAAACAATAAGCAGTGATTAAACCAGAGCTCACAATTTCTTCTTCTCGAGCCTTGATGCCCATATTACTCAATTTCTCTATATATTGCTTCCGGCTAAGGGTAGAGTTATTGGAAAAAAATATCACTTTTACATCTCTTTCCCGTAAGAAATTTATAAATTCCGCACTGTGAGGCAAAGGAGTATTTTCCCGATAGATTACCCCATCCATATCTATTATAAAATTCTCATAGCGTCCCCCAATAAACACACTCTTTTTCCTTTCTTCTGGTTATTAAATTCATTATATTATCAGAATCGCCTTAAAAATTCTATCCCTGGAGTTGCCTTATTTAAAATCAAAGTGAAATGGTATCGTTGCCTCAACTAAAAATCAAAGTTAAATTATTACTTCCTTAAGAATATTTTAAGGGAGGAACTATAAATGAGGTATCTCTTGTAAGCTCGAAAATAGAGCAGTAAAAAATAGAGCTTGAGAAATGGACCTTTGAGGCTCTAGACATCATAAAAGAAGGCTGCCATTCCCCATCAAAGGTCTGGATTCGGATAATGATAGTACTTTCATCAACCACCAATGTTTGCTTACTGTGAGGAAAACCACATTACCTTTACCAGATCCAGAGCAGGTAACAAAAATGATGGTTGTTATGTAGAGAGATAACTGGTCTATAGGGAGAAGAACTGAGCTTCGCGCTCGCTATGATAGCGATAGGAGGTGGATATCTTAAACCAGATCTA
>JAKPIQ010000162.1 GCA_029549715.1 Candidatus Atribacteria bacterium
GGAGAGGACAGAGGCTCCCTGGAGGAGGGATGTTTCTATGACAAAAACAGCGATAGAGCTGACGGATGAAGAATTACAAGCTTACCAACATGCAGTCAAGCTCCGTGAGAAAGGAAAAAAGGAAGGAGTAGTGGAGCGTGAAAGGCGCGCCTGGGCACTTGTTCGCCATGCTGCAGAGCTATTGCGAGAACGCTTCGGTGTTAGCCGGGTAGTGGTCTTTGGGTCTTTGGTGCATAAAGGATGTTTTACTCAGTGGTCTGACGTAGACCTTGCAGCCTGGGGGCTCCGCCCTGAAGATACTTTTCGGGCGATGGGCGCGGTTCAAGATCTGGATTCTGAGATTATAATCAATTTAGTTGACATAGAAACCTGTTCTCCTTCGCTTTCGGCAGTGATAAAAAAAGAAGGAGTTGAGCTGTGAGTGAGCGATATCTTGTGTTGGCAGCGCGCATCCGCCAAGAACTTGAGACCTTGGAGAAGGTTGCTACCCGCGCCAAACGTGCTCTTGCGCTTGCCCACAAATATCCTGATGATGAAGATCTGTATCTTGATGCGGTAGCTTTGAATTTGCATGATTTCTACACTGGTTTAGAACGAGTCTTCTATCAAATTGCAGCCACCCTTGATGAGGCGGTGCCAGAGAGCCGTGATTGGCATCAGAAACTCTTAAGGCAAATGGCTAAAGAACGTCCACAGATTCGCCCAGCAGTTATCTCAGAGGAAACTCGGGAGTCATTGGATGAATACCTTCGCTTCCGCCATGTGGTTCGGAACATTTATGCCTTCGAATTTGATTCAGAGCGTTTAGGAAGATTGGTGCAAGGCTTGGATTTTGTTCTCCCCCGAATACACAAAGAACTTCAAGCTTTTGCTCAGTTCTTGGAAAGACTGGCAGGATAGACGTTCATGCTGCTGAGCAGCACCAGATGACAATGAAAACACGGAGGTCTATCCTTGCAGTTTTTCGTTTTTTTTGAGTCTTCGCCTTTTATTTTAGTTTTTGCCTTTCAGGGGTTATAGGGGATTTCCCCTATTGTCCTGTCATTCCCGAGATTTAGGCGGGAATCCAGATATTTTCATCCTGAAATAATTTGGATTCCTGATAGAAACATTCAGGAATGACGGCTGAGGAGGTGTTTTCCCTTCTTTTTCTCCCTCCCCCGGAGGGAGGGAGTGCCCGGGTTCCCTGCTAAATCAGCGATTTAGCAGGGTGGGTAAGGGAGGGGGATTTTTCAGCAAAGAGGTTTTTCGGGGTTTATAAGGGGGCAAAGCCCCCTTATACTGAGGAAGACGCTCTTTCTTCCTCAGTAAGTTTTTCTCCTTTTATCTTTTATCTTTTGTTTTTTCTGTTTTTAGGGGGTCATAAGGGGGAGTTTTTTTCTCCCCCTTATTGTCCACCCTAACCCTCTTCCTAGGAGAGTGAGGGAAAAAGTTCAGAGATAACAAATGGAAAAGGGGTTGATAAGGGGGAATTCTTTCCCCCTTATACCGAGGAAGACGCTTTTCCTTCCTCGGTTAGTTCTTTGTCTTTTACGCTTTTTGCTTTTATCTTTATGTTTTTCCAGGGGGTCATAGGGGGATTAGTTTCCCCCTATAGTCGA
>JAKPIQ010000165.1 GCA_029549715.1 Candidatus Atribacteria bacterium
CCGACTAAAACTTTCGGGAATGACAAAAAAAGGGGGTCATTCCTGAATGGTTCTACGAGGGATCCATAAGTATTTAAACCCCCTAAAAATATCACCCTAAAGAAGAACTATCTCTGTAGACCACTTAAGGTAGTGAGTGTAGTGGCAAAATAGCATATTCTAATTTAAAGAATATAGATTTGATGCGGGTTTCAGCTAAGTGAAGTGTCAAAGTCAGAAAAAACAACCGGCTCCCTTTTCTCCCCCTTCCAGAGAGGGAGAGGTTTCTTCTTAAAATCTTTTCCTCTACCAGGTTGGAGAATAGCTCTACCGACGAGCTTTAAACCAATCTTCTCTGGAAACCCCGGCCTGTTTTAATATACGGGTTAGAAGGTCAACACCAATCTCCTTGCGATGCAGATTTGGTATGGTCAGCACCAGGTCGCCCTTTACCATGAAAGGATGTTTTCCTCCATGATACGGACCATCAAATCCGAGATTCTGCAAGGCCCGGACCAACTCCGACCATGAAACTGGGGTGAGCTTAGCTTTCGATTTCGAGTCTTTCTGGTTCTTCAATACGATACTGTCCTATCGAAGGGATTGGTAGTCCTTGCCGCAGCTTTATTACAAGCCATTCTTCAAGAACTTCTTTAAGATTCCGACGGCAT
The DNA here is from genome assembly GCA_029549715.1 of Candidatus Atribacteria bacterium. GTDB lineage: Bacteria > Atribacterota > Atribacteria > Atribacterales > Caldatribacteriaceae > Sordicultor. The sequence continues at coordinate 651 of JAKPIQ010000165.1, forward strand.
TCTTCAAGCGTTTTGCCTGTAGCCCAAACGCCTTGCAAGGAGGGTATTACTCCATAGTAAGGTTCTTCATCCTGAATGATTTCATATTCGGCTTCTTCCAGAGCCGCCCTGATATACTCCGTAAGCACACTGCTCACCTCCTCCAAAACATTTTACCACAAAATCGATTAAACCTCTTATTATCAGCATCGGTTATATTCTATACATAATTGCCAAAATCAGCCTGTAAATAGCTCCCGGCTGGCAAGTATTTTTACAGCTGGAAGCTCTCGCTTGAGAGAAGCAACCTCCTCGTCACCCCGGCGACTTTCGAGCCGTTTTTAGCCTGCCCCTGAATGCTTCTATCATCCCGTTGTCCGTCATTCCTGAGTGTCTCTATCAGGAATCCAAATAATGGAAGGGGACACGCCCTATCGTTCACAATGGAAGGACAAAAAGAAAAAACAAAAGCATGGATTCCCACCCCCTCGTCACCCCGGCAATCTTTAAGCCGGGGTCCACAGTATTGAAAACCAAAGAAAAAGCAAAAACCTGGATTCCCGCCTAAATTTCAGGCATGACGGCGGGGGGATGTCACCCCTGAACGCCTCTATCATCCCATTGTCCATCATTCCTGAGTGTCTCTATCAGGAATCTATATAATGGAAGGGGACACGCCCTATCCTTCCCAATAGAAGGACAAAAGGGAAAAAGCAAAAACGTGGATTCCCGATAAAAGATTTCGGGAATGACAAAAAAAGGAGGTCGTCACCCCTGAATGGTTCTATCAGGGGTCCACAGTTTTTGAAGCCTTTGGATTCACGCCTAAATTTCGGGAATGACGGATGATGTGGGTTCCTGAATGGTTCTACGAGGGGTCTAAATAAGAGAAGAGGATATTCTCGTTCCTGAGCTTTTCCTCTTCCTCGACTCTTTTTCTTTCCCTCACCCTTCCGGGGAGAGCACCAAGGTGATTCTTCTCCTCAAAATACTTTTTTCTTACGCCTCTTGTTCCCTCCCTTCGGGGGAAAAATACGGGAATGGTAAGACAAATAAATAAAAAACCATGCCTAAATCAATAAAACCATAAGGCTATATTTACCAGGAGATTAATGCTAAAATATATAAGGGATTAGCAGAGGTGGTGAGCCAGTGGAAAAGATAATAGA
>JAKPIQ010000195.1 GCA_029549715.1 Candidatus Atribacteria bacterium
CAGGCCTATTCCTAAGGGAAGAAGCTGAAAAGAAGAAAGGTCGAGAGTAATCCCCCGGAAGGACGAAAAAGAAAAAATGAAAGCAATGGTTGCCACACTTATAAACACCGGAATCAATACCTGCTTTTTCAGCCGATGAGGGTCATAGCGGGGAGGGGAAACAGGGGAAGAACCAGTTTTAACCATATTGCTCATCACCATATCCTGCCCACCAAAATAGAAATTACCATAAAAAATCCCAGAGCCAGAAAAGAACTCAGACGCACAACCAACAGTGCCTCTCCAATCCGCTCGGGAGTGAGGTCTACAATGAAATCTCCCAGGAAAGCAGTCTCTTCTCTTTTTCCCCCGTAGTAATTTACCCCTCCTAACCTCACCCCCAGAGCACCAGCCATAGCACTCTCTGGCCACCCGGCGTTGGGGCTTTGGTGTTCGCGAGCATCTCGAAAAGCTACAGACAAGGCACTTCTTCCCCAGCGACCCAAAACAGAGGCAGCGCAAGCAATAAAAAGAATGCTCAAGCGGGCGGGAAGGAAATTTAAGATGTCATCAAACCGAGCGGAGGCAAATCCAAAGAAAAAATAACGATAATTTTTGTAGCCCAGCATAGAATCCAGAGTGTTGGTCACTTTATAAATTAGCCCTCCCAGGGCCCCCAGTAAAGACACATAAAATAGAGGAGCTACCACTCCATCGTTAAGGCTTTCCGCTAAAGACTCCACACACCCCCTTACCACTTCTTGTTCGGAAAGATAGTCGGTGTCCCTCCCCACCAAATGTTTTAAATTCTTCCGTGCTCGGGGCATGTCTCCTTCATCCAGAGCTTTCTTCACTTCTTCTCCCCGGCGCAAGAGGGTGCGCAAAGATAAAAAATTAAAAATGAAGTATATCTCTACCACTGACAAAAGAAGGGGAGAATAAGAATAGAGAAAGCGGCGGAGAAAAAAGAAGCCTGTTCCCAGCCCCCCCACCATCACCACTACCATCACAAAACCCAGAACCAGTTCTCTCCGATAGCGGCGCTCTCGGGGGAAAATAAGTTTTTCTAAACTTTCAATTAATTTGCCAATCAGCGCTACCGGATGCCACTTTCCTCCTGGATCTCCTAAGCAAAAATCCAAAAGAAAGCCAGCAAGTAGATTTAAAGTATTCACTCCCCAGGCTCCACCTCGGTATTTAATATGGCTGTCACCTGGCAAAAAGAGTGGTTGCCCCTGATTTTAACCAGAACCCCGGGGTCAAAAAGAAAACAAGAGGTAGCGGCTAAATCCACCTGTAGAAGATAAGCAAATATAGAGCGAATTACTCCCCCATGAGTAACCACCAGCACTCTTTCTTCCGACCCTCGAACCAGCTCTTCCCAGAAAGGAACCACTCGCTCTAAAACTGCCTGAAAACTTTCCCCCCCCGGAGGAGTAAAACGAAAGGGGGCTTCCCTCCATCTTTTAACTTCTTCGGGAGATTCTTGTTCCAGATCTTCCCAGCGCTTTCCCTCCCAGCTTCCAAAATAGCGCTCCTTGATTTCTTCTCTTACTTCCCAGCTCTCAGAAGGAGCGACCAACCGGGCGGTCTCCTGAGTACGACAGAGGGGGCTTACAAAAACTCGCTCAAACTCCACTCCTTTTAGAATTTCTCTCACTTTATTAATTC
>JAKPIQ010000200.1 GCA_029549715.1 Candidatus Atribacteria bacterium
AAATTAAATTTCCTCACCTGTTAACCTATCCAGAGACAAGACTAAACACACCAAACATACCCTGTTAAGCAATATTCTCACTATCTTCTACTGCTTTGGCGGTCATACTCCCAGATTGCTAAGTCCACCTCTTGAGGTAGCCATCCCAGCTCAGCAGCAAGTATCTTAATTTCTTTCAAGTATCGTTTGTAATCATTGATGGAAAAGTTCCGTTTTTCCACTCCAAATATCTGGCGCCATCCTCTAAAATCAATAACTGCATATTGCTCAGGATAACACAAAGCGAGCACAGCAGAAGCTACCGGGACCTCAACTCCTCTAAGGGCAGTCAATAATCGGAGTCGAAGCTCAAGTTCATAATCCTCATCCTCATGCGAGATATTAAAAGCTAAACAGCTAATATCTTTTATAATACCTTCGGTATTCTTGCTCCTCAAACTTTTTTGTCTTGCGTATTGTTGTCTCAATTTCCATCTTAAAATTCTATCAAAATCATTGAGGTCTAAATAAAAAGGATTACGAACTTGCTTTAGCGAATGCAGGTGTTCTTTTAACTGCTCAGCTTCATCAAAGTCAGCTGCAGTTCTCCGGTACACTCTAATAACATCTGCGTTAATCATATCTCTCTCCTTAGCACATAATTTCACCCAACTCAGCCTATATCCGAATTATTTGCAACACCTTCTTTTCTAAGATTTTGAGTTTTGATCCTTCCAGTCATTTTTCAGTCCTCTATAAAAGCTACCAAAAGAGTTTTTGTCGAATTTAACCACCCTTTAAAGTATTCTCCTATAAAAAGCTCTCCCTGTAAAGGTAACCTTTTAGCTTGGAGATTCTGGAGGGAGAGAAAACATGAAGGATCCTCTGATGGTTCTCTTCCCACCTCTTGCGGGAGGAATAAGGGGAGTGAGACTGAGAAAAAAGGATTTTATGGGGGACCTCTCTCCTCGAGGAGAGAGGTCCCCCCTTTTAGCCATTCCCGAAATCTTCAATCGGGAATCCACTGAGGAAGACACCCTTTCTTCCTCGGTAGTCTTTGCTCTTCTGCTTTTCTTTTGATTTTTCCAGGGGGTCATAGGGGGATCAGTTTCCCCTATTGTTTGAACCCCTGATAGAGACATTCAGGGTGATGAACAAAAGGTGATAAATGCATTCAGGAATGACGGATAAGAAGGAAGTTGATAAGAGAGAAACCTTTCTCTTTTTATAGTTCTCTGCTGTCTTGCGATAAAAAAGAGGAACTCCTTGTGGTGGCGGAAAAAAGTATTCCTTGCAAGGGTGGAAAAAATGTGAACATTGGGGGAGAAAAATCTCCCCCAATGGTTTTTATGTTTTTAATACCACTTATAATTTAACTTCTTCCTCTACTCTTTCTTTGTGTCGGAACTTTATCTCCCCCGCTTCTAAATAAACCTCTATAACATCACCGGGCTGGAAAGTGCCCCGGATAAGTTCTCCAGAAAGGGGGCTTTCTATCTCCCGCTGAATCAGACGGCGAAGAGGTCGAGCTCCATAATCAGGGTCATAACCTGCTTGAGCCAGGTAATCTTTTACCTCGGGAGTAAGGACTATATCCATTCCTTGAGCTCGAAGCCGATCTCGTAAACGATCGATCATCAAATCCACAACTTTCCTTATTTCCTCTCTACTCAAAGGATTGAATACAATGATTTCATCAACTCTATTCAAAAATTCCGGTTTAAAATGGTTTCGCACTTCTTCTAAAACTTTTTCTTTAGCCCGGCGCAAACCCTCTTTATCTTTCTCCGGGTCTATCCCCCGGAAGTAGGCACTTCCTAAATTAGAGGTCATAATGATAACTGTATTTGTAAAATCCACTGTTCTTCCCTGACCGTCAGTTAGCCTTCCATCGTCCAGCACCTGCAACAAAATATTAAAAACATCAGGATGGGCTTTTTCTATCTCATCAAAGAGGATTACCTGATAAGGTCTCCTTCTTACTACTTCGGTTAATTGTCCTCCCTCTTCATAACCTACATATCCCGGAGGAGCACCAATCAAGCGAGAAACAGAATGTTTTTCCATGTACTCAGACATATCAATACGCAAGAGGGCATTCTCATCACCAAATAGAAAATCGGCTAAAGATTTGGCTAACTCAGTTTTACCCACTCCAGTAGGACCGAGGAAGAGAAAAGAGCCCATGGGCCTTCTTCCTTCAGTAATACCGGCTCTAGAGCGACGAATAGCTTCTGCTACCGCTGTAACTGCCTCATCCTGTCCCACCACTCTTTTGTGCAGCTCTTCTTCCATGTGGAGCAATCTCTCTTTCTCCTCTTCCACCAATTTGGCTACAGGTATACCCGTCCAGGCAGATACCACCTCAGCAATATCCTCTTCGCTCACTACTTCACTGAGCTCCCGTTCCCTCATCCATCGTTCTTTTTCTTCTTGATATATTTTCTGTAGTTTTTCTGCCTCATCTCGCAGAGCAGCAGCCTTTTCATACTCCTGAGCCTGCACTGCTGCCATGCCTTCCTTAGCCAATTTTTGTAGTTCGTCCTCTAAGGTTTTTATTTCCGAGGGAACGCTCTCTATTTCTATTCTCTTTTTACTGGCCGCTTCATCCATCAAATCTATAGCTTTATCGGGTAAAAATCGTTCGGTAATATATTTACTAGATAGCTCAGAAGCAGCTTCAATAGCTTCGTCACTGATTTTCACCCGGTGATGAGCTTCATATTTGTCACGCAATCCTTTTAGTATCTCTTTGGTCTCTTCCGTAGATGGCTCTCCTATATATACTGGTTGGAAGCGACGCTCTAAGGCCGGGTCCTTTTCAATGTATTTCCGATACTCATCCAGAGTAGTGGCTCCAATACAGCGCAATTCTCCTCGAGCTAAAGCGGGTTTCAAAATATTAGCAGCGTCAATAGCCCCTTCCGCCGCTCCTGCTCCCACTACGGTATGAAGCTCGTCAATAAAAAGAATAATTTTTCCTTCCGACTTCTGGACTTCTTCCAGAACTGCTTTCAATCTCTCCTCGAATTCTCCTCGGAATTTTGCACCAGCTAACAGTGCTCCCATATCCAGAGCAATTAACCTTTTATCTTTCAAACTTTCTGGAACGTCTCCTTTAACGATTTTCTGGGCCAGTCCTTCCACAATAGCAGTTTTGCCTACTCCCGGATCACCAATCAAAACCGGATTATTTTTAGTACGACGGCTCAAAATCTGAATCACTCTTTTAATTTCTTCGTCCCTACCGATAACCGGGTCTAACTTTCCCTCCCGAGCTAACTGAGTTAAATCTCTACCATATTTTTCTAAGGCCATATATCGTTCTTCGGCATAAGGATCATCCACTCTTCTCCTCCCCCTTATTTCCTGTAAAGCCTGGTAAATTTTTTCTACATCTAACCCATGAGACTTAAGAATACGACTACTCGGCCCACTTCCCTCTCGAGCCACAGCTATCAGGAGATGTTCTACTCCCACGTAAGAATCCTTTAACCTTTTAGCTTCTTCCTCAGCATTATCTAAAACTGATTTGGCTCGAGGAGTAATATAGATTTGTATCTCCCCACCTCCCTGGTAATAAACCTGAGGAAAACGCTGCAAAGCTTCTTCGACCTCTTGAGCTACAATTTGGGGGTCAACTTTACATCTTTCTAGAATCTGGCCAGCCAAACCTTCCTTTTGCTTTAAGAGAGCTAAAAGAATATGCTCTACGTCCAACTGATTATGATGGTGTTCCAGTAAGATATCTTGAGCTAAAGAAATAACTTCTTTAGCTTTTTCAGTAAATTGTTCAAACCTCATTTTGCTTACTCCTTTCACCTCTTAGCCAAGTGTTAAGTACCGGTTTTTCTATCTCTTTCTTCTAATTGTTTCCTCATTTCTTCTCTTTCTCTTTGTAGTTCTTCTATCTGTTCGGTAAGCCTAAAAATCACTTCTACCCCTGCCAGGTTTATTCCTAAATCCTGGGTGAAAACCTTTATTTTTTTAATCCGCTCCACATCTTCCAGACTATAAAGCCGAACGTTACCCTGGCTACGATGGGGTTTAACCAGCCCCCATTTTTCATAATTACGTAGGGTTTGAGGATGCAATTGAGTTATACTTGCTACCTCTCGAATAAAAAAGTATCGTTCGGTTTTTTTATTTTCCACCATGTTATTCCTTTCAAGTTCTCACCAAATGCTGACGAGGATTCTCTCGACGCATGGAAGACAACTCCTCCAACAACTCCTTCTCTTTCTCGGTTAAATCTCGAGGCACCACCACTTTAACTTTTACCAATTGATCTCCTCTTCCTCCTCCCTTAGTTCGAGGAAAACCCAAACCTCGCAAGCGGAAAGTGGTTCCGTTTTGAGTTTCAGGAGGAATTTTCATTTTAACCTTACCCTCTAAGGTAGGAACTTCTACCTCTGTACCTAAAGTTGCTTCATAAATAGTAATCGGTAGTTCCAAAATGACATTATCTCCCTCCCGGCGGAAAAAGGGATGAGGTTGTACTCGAACCTTCAAATATAAATCTCTACCTCCTATTACCCCCGGAATTCTTAACTTTGTACCATTGCTCACTCCCGGAGGAATAGTAACTTTTACTTTTCGAGACTTTCTCTCTGTTCCTCTTCCTCCACAACTCTGACACACTCTCCCCTCGCCATTTGTAGCCATTCCCCCACAACTATGACACAGCTCTTCGTATTCTACCTGGATAACTCGCTCAGTTCCCTTAAAACTTTCTTCAAAGGAAATTTCCACCTCACTTTGTACATCAGGAGGTGGCTCTCTCCTTATTTCTTCCCTAGGGGTATGGAAACGAGAACCCCGCTCCCGGGAGGATCGACGGGTTCCTCCTAATAAATCACCAAATATGGTTTTAAAAAAATCACTGAAATCTCCTACCTCAAAATCTTCCTCAAAAGTGGTATAGGTAGGCCCTCCCCCATATCTTCTATAAAAATCACTCCAAAACTCTTCGGCGTTTTGTCTTCCGTAACTGCTCCAGGCCGATCCTAATTCGTCGTACCTTTTCCTTTTTTCCGGGTCGCTCAGTACTTCGTAAGCTTCATTGATCTCTTTAAATTTTTGTTCTGCCTCTTTGTTGCCGGGATTAAGATCGGGATGATACTGGCGAGCTAAACGCCGATAAGCTTTTTTTATCTCTTTTTCACTAGCTTCTCGAGGAACTCCTAAAATCTGATAATAGTCTTTAAACTCCAACTTCTATCACCACCTCCAAGGGGCGGAAACCCTCCACCCCTTGGAATTATTCTACTTGTGCTACTCTACTTGAATATTAACTTTCCTGGGCTTAGCAGCAGCAGACTTAGGCAAATGGACCTCTAAAACCCCATTTTTATAAGTAGCTGCCACTTTATCTACCTCTACAGGAACTCGGAGAAGAAAAGAACGGCTAAATGGACCAAAAACCCGCTCCTGGCGCAGGAACCTTTCTCCCTCCTGTGGCGCTTTTCTTTCTCCTTTAATGGTTAGTTGATCTCCAACCACGGTAATTTCTACTTCTTTTTCATCTACCCCGGGTAGATCAATAAAAAGTACAAACTCATCTTCTTCTTCTTTCACATCTACCGGAGGAAGCCAGCTTCCCGTACCGGTTTCCTTTCCTCTCCGGGGAAAAGTGCTTCCCAAAACACGATCGATTTCTTCCTGCAATTCAGATAGTTCTCGAAAGGGATCCCAACGACTAATAGCCATTTTACCTACCTCCTTTGACCTTTTTTGACTTTAACTTTACGGAGTAATTATAAAAGAACTCCATGGTTTTGTCAAGAATGGTCAAATAGAGAAAAACTACAAACCCAATTCTTCTTTTTTACTTTGCATAGCACAGAGAGCAATTTCTAAAAATTCTTCCAGCGAAAGCCCTAAACTTTCTATACTTTTCATCGCTTCTCTACTAGCGCCTCGAGCGAAACTTTTTTCCGAAAAACGATGAAGAAGAAAAGAAAGGTCTAAACTATCTAACTGCTTTTCCGGATGTATGAGGGCACAAGCTACGATAAAACCACTTACTGGATCTACAGCATAAAGAGCTCTTTCTATAGGAGACTCAGGCTGAACGCCGGTGGCCTCCGGGTTGTGAGCCTGAACGGCTCTGATTACTTCTTCAGAGAGACCTTCTTCTTTAAGTATTTCGGCCCCCTGTCTCCCATGCTCTGCGGGTTTATCTTTAGTTTCTTCATAATCTATATCATGCAAAAGCCCGGCCAGAGCCCACTCTTTCTCATCTTCCCCCAGATGGCAGGCTAAAAATTGCATAATTACTTCACAAGCTACACTGTGTTTCAAAAGATTTTGATTTTTAAGGTATTTTTTTAATAAAACCCAGGCTTCTTCTCTTTCCATTCTACTTACCTAAATAATCCGAGGGATTAAGACATTTGCCATTTTTCCTCACTTCAAAGTGAACATGATAGGTAGTAGCATTTCCCGTCATCCCCACTCGAGCAATAGCATCTCCCTGGTTTACTCGCTGTCCTTTATTAACCAGATTAACTGAATTATGGGCATACAAAGTTTGCCAACCATCTTGATGGTCAATTATTACTACTCTGCCATAACCATTCATCCACCCACTAAAAGAAACCACTCCACTGCGAGAAGCTTTAATCAATGTACCCGAAGGAGCTAAAATATCAATTCCAGAGTGAAGTCTTCCTCCTCGTGTACCAAAAGGAGAAGAAATTCGACCAGAAACAGGCCAAAGGAAAGAACTACTGACTTTTTCATAGGTTTGGGGAAGGTAAGAAGGTATGCGGATGCTTTGCCCTATTTGCAAAGTGCTTTTTTCGTTAAGGTTGTTGGCTTTCATTAAATCCTGCAGGGAAACCCGATAGCGACGGGATATTCCCCATAACGTGTCTCCCGCTTGCACCCGATAAACTTCATAGCTTTCTTCTTTCGCCGGAGAAGAAGCAACACGAACCTGGGGAATGGTAAGCTTCATGCCAATGGAGAGGATACTATCAGCAGTCAAATTATTGGCTTTCATGATGGAATCCATATCCACCCCGTAAAGGCGAGATATCAACCACAAGGACTCTCCCTTTTTTACCGTATGAGTAACATTAGAAGAAGGAGCAGCAGCTTTGGTCTCCCCCCCCGAAGAAGAAGTAGGCAAAATGATCTTTTGCCCTACCCGGAGAACAGATTTTTCTGAAAGATTATTGGCTTTCATAAGAGAAGAAAGAGGTATATTAAACTGGCGGGATATTCCCCATAACGTGTCTCCCGCTTTTACCTGGTAAATTGCTTCTTCAGTGCCTTCTTCTAATTTAATTTTCTGTCCCACCCGCAGAACAGATTGCTCGGTAAGGTTATTAAGCTGTAAAAGCTCTTTAAGAGGAATTTGATAACGGCGAGATATGGCCCAAAGAGTATCTCCTGGCTCTACTACATGATAACTGCTTGCCCAAGCTGGGAAAACCCAAACATTGATTAAAAATAGAAATAGAAAAAAAAGTTTTTTCTCTGATTTTTCTGACCCCATTATGATCTCCTCCTTAAAGCCAATACCAGTTTTTTCCCTCTTAGCTCCCATTCTTTACTCACCATCCCCTCTCTCCCATCACCTGATAAAAAGAGAGAGAGAGCCAAGACTTCACTTTGAATGAGAGAACTATATCTTTCTATTAAGTCTCTCCATTGTGGGTCAGTTCCCTCTTTAACTTCTAATTCGATTCGGTCTTCTACCTCTAAACCGGCTTCTTTACGCCAAACCTGAATGGCATGAATTAAATCCCTCACCATTCCTTCTTCTTGTAGTTCTTGATCTATAAAAGTATCTAAGATTACAGCGTGTTCTCCTTCGCTCTTTACTGCAAGACCCTCTCGGGCTCCCAGTTCTAATTCTACTTCTTCTTGCTTCAGTATAATATTTTCTCCTTCTAAAAGCAAAGATATTTCTCCCTTTTCCCAAAACTGGCGACTTTTTTCTTCCTCCAGGTCTTCTAGTAACCGGGCTATTTCTTTCACTTTTTGGCCATATTTAGGACCTAAAACGGAAAAACGGGGTTTCAAAGAAACCACAACTTCTTCGGGAAGGTGAGAAACCCATTCTATCTCTTTAACATTCAGCTCCTCCTGAATAATAGAGGTGAAAGGAAGAGCCAGATCCTTTTCTTTTTCCTGAGGAACTACTAGAATTGCTTTCCGGAGGGGTTGCCTCAATTTGATGTTTACTTTGCTACGAACCGAGCGGCCCAGATTGGTAAGCTTTCTCACCACTTCCATAGCTAACAGCAATTCTTCATCCATATTTTCTTCTTCTTTCAAGGGGTAGTCCTCCAGATGAACACTTTCTTTCTTTCCCCGCACACCAGTCTCCAGAGTCTGATAAAGTATCTCCGCAGTAGCGGGAACAAAAGGAGCTAAAAGTCGAGTTAAATTAGTAAGAACTTGATAAAGAGTGTGATAAGCGCTGATTTTATCTTCGTCTTTTTCCGCTTTCCAAAAGCGACGACGAGAACGTCTGATATACCAATTGCTCAAATCTTCTATTACAAAATTTTCTATAGCTTTACTTGCCCGAGAAACTTCATAGGAATCTAAAGACTCTCGTACTTCCCCTATTAGTTCTTCCAGACGAGACACAATCCACCGATCAAAAACATTCCTTTTTTCCAGAGGCAAAAAGGAGGCTGGTGGTTCATATCCATCAATGTTAGCGTAAAGGATAAAGAAGTTAGTTACATTCCATAAGGTATCAAAAAATTTACTGAGGACTCCTCTTATCGCTTCTTTTCCAAACCTTTTAGGCACCCAGGGAGGAGAAACAGAAAAAACATACCATCGTAACGCATCAGCACCATAGTCCTGAATCAATTCCCAGGGATCAACCACATTCCCCACATGTTTGCTCATTTTTTGCCCTTTCTCATCCAACCCCAGTTCAGTCACCAGACAATTGCGATAGGCCGGGCTATTAAAAAGAATGGTAGCCAAAACATGAAGACTATAAAACCACCCTCGAGTTTGATCTATGGCCTCACAGATGAAGTCGGCAGGGAAACTCTGTTGAAACTCTTCTTGTCCTTCAAAGGGAAAGTGTAGTTGAGCTACAAACATCGCTCCAGAATCAAACCAGCAGTCAACCACCTCCGGTACTCTGTTCATTATTCCTCCACACTGAGGACAGGAGATGGTGGCTCCATCAACATAGGGGCGGTGCAGTTCAATTTCTTCTATTTTTTCTCGCGATTTATTCTTTAGTTCTTCTATAGAGCCAATGGCCTCCTGAAAACCACACTTCTCACATTGCCAGATATTGAGAGGCGTTCCCCAATATCTCTCTCGAGAGAGTGCCCAATCTACTACGTTGGACAAGAAATCCCCAAACCTTCCCTCTTTAATATGAGGAGGATACCAATTAATCTTTTGGTTATTTTCCAGAAGGGCCTCTCGAAAAGCAGTAGTTTTGATAAACCAGCTTTCTTTAGCATAATATAGTAGAGGAGTATCACACCTCCAACAAAAAGGATAAGAATGCCGGTAAGTTTCTTTCTTAAATAATTTCCCCTTTTCTTCCAGGTAATCAATAATTAAAGGATCAGCATCTTTTACCCACATTCCTCTCCAGGGAGTAATTTCTTCTTCGTACTTTCCATCTTGTCCCACCGGTTGCAAAAGGGGAAGATTTTCTCTCTGGGATAGGTACAGGTCGTCTTCACCAAAAGCAGGAGCAATATGCACTATCCCGGTCCCTTCTTCTGTGGTAACAAAATCGGCAGAGAAAACCTCATATCCTTTCTCTGCTACTAAAAAATCCAGCAATGGCTCATATTTTATTCCTACTAATTCCGCCCCTCGGTATTTTCTGACTATTTTATAATTAGTACCTTCTCCCAGCAAACGATAAAAGCTATCTTCGCTAAGGATATAGTGCTCATCGTTTTCCTCATTTATTACTTCTAAATAGTTAATATCTTCACCCACGGCTAAAGCCACATTAGCCGCCAAAGTCCAGGGTGTGGTAGTCCACACCAGAAAATAAGTTTTTTCTCTATCCCGAATAGCAAATTTGACATAAATTGAGGGATCTTCTGTTTCCCGATAACCCAGTGCTACTTCATGACTGGAAAGAGAAGTGCCGCAACGAGCACAATAAGGTAAAACTCTATACCCTTTATAAAGTAGCTCGTTCTCCCACAGTTCCTTTAAAACCCACCATAGAGTCTCAATATATTCATTACTACAGGTAATGTAGGGATGTTCTAAATCCATCCACACCCCCAATCTTTCGGTTAGTCTTTCCCACTCTCTAATATATTTAAAGACACTCTCTTTGCATTTTTCATTAAATTTGTCTACTCCATAACGTTCGATATCGGGTTTTCCTGAAATTCCTAACTCTTTTTCTACTTCCAGCTCTACCGGAAGACCATGGGTATCCCAACCTGCTCGACGGGGAACATAATAACCACACATAGTGCGATAGCGAGGAATTAAATCTTTAATGCTCCGGCCAATAACATGACCAGCATGAGGATAACCATTAGTAGTGGGAGGACCCTCATAAAAAGTAAAACGAGGACAGCCTTCTCTTTGTTTTAGGCTTTTTTGGAATATTTCATTCTTCTTCCAGAATTCTAAAACTTCTTCTTCTTGCTGGGCCAAGCGAGAGAGTTCCCCCAAGGGTTTGAACATTGATTTTCACCTTCCTACTTTTATTGTTGAGACTGCCGTGGGGTTTAAATATTAACCTCTATTGGTTCCACTAAAAGGTAAGGAAGCAAAATCCTACCCCCTATCCAGCAATTATCTCGAGAAATTTCTTTGATATTAGAAAGAGCTTGATAGGCATTGCCACTGATCATCACATCTTTCACCCGTCCCTGAACTTCCCCTCCTTTAACATAAAAGCCCAGTTGAACATTGCAGGAGAAATAGCCGGAAGCAATATTGCTTTGTCCCAGACCTAAAACACTATCCACCACTAAGCCCTCTTCCAATTCTCCCACCAAAGTGCTCTTACCTCGCAAACCTTTTTTAACTCGGAGAGAAGAAAAACCAGGTTCAGGTAAATCTCGGTAAGAGCTGCGAAACCCATTTCCTGTAGGGTTAATTCCTCTCTTTGCTGCACTCCATAAATCCCAAAGGGCACTCTCTATTTTTCCCTCGTTAATAAGATATCTTTGACTTTTGGTCATAATTCCTTCATCATCAAAAGGACAGGAACCTAAAGCCCAGGGTTCCTGTGCTTCTTCTAAGGAAAAAAGAGAGGAAAATAGCACCTTACCTTCTTTACCCTCCAGAGGCGATCTTCCAAACACTAAATTCCTGCCATTCAACCCATAAAGAAGAGCAATAAATAAAACCAGACTGCCCGAAGGAGTAAAAACCACCGGATACTTACCACTATTGAGATCCGCTACTCTCTGAGAAAAATCCAGCTTGGCAATTATCTCCTGTACCAGGCCCTCTATATCTATATCCCGGTTACCCCAACTTCTTTCGGCATAAACTTCTAAAATATCTCCTTCCTTGGTCTGGTTAGCACTTACTCCTATTCCAAAAAATGTCCGGGCAAATCTCAGTTCTTCTTCATGATGATTTAAGAGAGATTTCTCTTCCCTTCCTGCACTGATGACTATATTTATTAAAGCCTGCGGATATTCTCCTCTTATCCGGGAGAGAATGTAATCTCCCAACTCCAGCATGTCTTGAACTTCTAAGTTTTCCAACCGGGGGTCAACGAAGTCTTCCCACTCCCAGGTGGAAGGGTAAGAAGGAATAGAAAAATCCACTTTATCCCCCAAATTACTAACTTCTAAAGCTTTATTCAGAGCTTCTCGAGGATCTAAAGCATGATTAAAAGCATAAAAACCTAATTTCCCCTCCGGATTGATTACCCGTAGACCATAGCCCTCTCTCTCTTCCTTTTCGTACCCCTGAAAGGAATTAGCCTCATAGTTTATTTCTTGACTGAATACTCGGTGAGTAAATAAATCACCGGGTATTCCCTCTTTTTTCAACAAGCTGGCTATTTCAATCATTATGACTTCCTCCCACCAAAACTTCTCTTAATCGTACATGAGGACTCCCAGTAGGAGTAGGAAGACCCATTTGTCCACCTTTTCCACACCCTCCCACCTCTGTCCAGCGAAAATCATTAGCCACTGCATCTATTTTATCCAAAGTTTGAAACAGGTTTCCACTTAACACCACATCTTTAACCATCTCTTTTATTTTACCCTTTTCAATCAAGTAGCCATAAGCAGCAGAGAAAGTAAACAGCTCCAGAGCCGTATTCCCCCCAATATATTCTACTGCATACAATCCCCGTTCTATATCAGAAAACAAATCCTCGCGGGTAGTTTCTCCTCCCTCTATTGCCGTATTAGTCATCCGCACTATAGGAGGAAAACGGTAACCAATAGTTCGGGCGTTACCCGTTACCTCCTCTTGCATGAGACAAGCAGTTTCTCGAGAATGGAGTCTTCCACTCAGGTAGCCATCCCGAATAAGATAAGTTCTACC
>JAKPIQ010000012.1 GCA_029549715.1 Candidatus Atribacteria bacterium
GATTCTTTTCCTTACTCTTGATTCCTTCTTTTTTCCCTCACCCTTCCGGGGAGAGGGTTAGGATGAGGGTGAAGTTCCGCAAAAACCCCCTCCCTCGCCCACCCTGCCAAATCAGCGATTTGGCAGGGAACCCAGGCACTCCCTCCCTCGGAGGGGAGGGAGAAAAAACGGACAGTCTACGACATAAACAAAAGCATAAAGGCAAAAGACAAAAGATAAAAGAATAAAAAACACTGAGGGAAAAGCCTCCCTCAGTGGATTCTCTGCTAAATTTGGGAAGGGTAGAACTACTCTGCAAAGGGAGGGTCAGAGGGAAAATTAGTTCAAGAAAAAACGATTATTAATAATCTGAGGTTCGGAAATAAAGAAATTAGTTGTATAATCGTAAGAAGTTTGTTCCAAGCAATGAGAAAGAGGTGGCCCATTGACTAGTCTTATAGAGCTTATTGTGGTCTTTGTTTTAATCCTGGTTGCTTTGCGGCGTAAAATAAACCTGGGCGCCACGCTCGCTGGGGCAGCTTTTCTCCTCCTTTTTCTCTCTGCCGTTCCTCTCACTAAAAGCTTGAAAATAGCGATAAGCACCTTTGGAGATCCTGCCAACCTCGATTTAATGGCCAATATAGTATGTATTACCATTTTGGGAAATGTTCTTTCTTATACCGGTCAGCTAAACCGATTGGTACGGTCTACGCAGGCTCTGTTTAAGGAACCCAGATTAGTTTCTGTGGTCCTTCCTGCTCTGGTGGGGATTCTCCCTATGCCGGGTGGGGCACTTTTTTCGGCTCCCTTAGTAGAGACTTCTCGCACCTCCCCCAATACTGAAGGAGATGTTTTGGCTTTTATTAATTACTGGTTTCGTCATATCTGGGAGTATTTTCTTCCTCTTTATCCCGGTGTTCTTCTGGCTTCTTCTATATCCGGGTTATCTCTTTTCTGGATAATAATACATCATCTCCCTTTTTCCTTTCTGGCCATTTTAGGAGGATGGTTGGTGGCCAGGAAAATGGAAGTAGAAAGTCCACCTGACCCGCCAGATGATGCTAGCTTCTATGAGATAGTTCAGCCTTTTATTCCGCTGGTTCCTCCCATTCTGGGAATATTTTTAGGAATCCCGGTTTGGGCAGGGGGCCTGGCGGGGATGGTTCTGGCTCTTGCTCTCAGCAAATTGCCTCTGTCGCAGGTTATTCCTGCTATGCTTAAGAAGTTCCCCTGGTTGATAATGATCGATGTGGCTGGAATTCTGGTATTTAAAACTGCCCTTACTCAGGGAGGTGTCCTTCAGCCGGTAATAGATTTTATGATTTCCCGGGAAATGCCCGTAATCCTCTTAGGTTTGGGGCTGGCTTTTTTCATTGCTTTAATTAGTGGGCTATCATCAGCTTTTGTAGGAATCAGTTTTCCCTTAGTTTTACCTCTTCTTTCTGCTTTTCCTCTGGAACAGGTATTTCCTCTCCTTTATGTGGGAGGATATCTGGGGATTATTTTCTCTCCCACTCATCTGTGTCTGATTCTCTCCTGTCGGTATTTCAAGACTGATATAGAAAAAGTATATCGATTGCTTCTGTGGCCCAGTATTCTGGTCTTTTCCTGGGGAGTAATCTGGTATTTTATATATTAAGCCACCCGGGAAAGAGAAGCTCCTTCGCCGGATGGATTTTTAGTGGAAGACGGTTCAATATCTTGAGTTTTGATGGTGCTTTGATAACTCTTATCAAAATCTAAATATTGTGTTATTATAAAATGAAATGCTTCATTGCTCCAGACTGGGGAGTTTGGTATAGTATTTCATCGGGCGTTGAAAAATAATTTTATCTGTATCGCAAAACACTTAAGGAGGATTGAGTTTGAAAGCTATGAACTTACTTCATGATGTTCTCGACATTATCAAAAGTATCATACCCGTAGTTTTTATACTGCTTTTTTTCCAATTGCTTGTATTGAGACGACCTCTGGAGAACCCTAAAACCTTTTTTTCCGGTCTGGTGTTAGCTATTGTTGGTCTTTTCCTGTTTCTCAAAGGAGCTAATATGAGCTTGATTCCTCTTGGTGAGTCGGTAGGACAGAATATCGTAACCCTGGATAACAAGTTATTGATTTCCCTTTTTGGTTTTATAGTTGGTTATGGAGCAACGTTGGTTGAGCCGGCATTACGTACCCTGGTTCTGCAAGTGGAAGAAGTATCTGTAGGTGCTATACCGGAAAAGGTCCTCCTGCACACCATTGCCGTTGGGTTTGGCTTTGGAGTGGCTCTGGGGGTCTTTAAAATTGTTAACAATACTCCCACTATCGAAATCATGCTCCCTCTGCTTCTTCTTTCCATATATCTGGCTTATTTGGCTCCTGAGGAAATGGTGGGTATCGCTTTCGACTGTGCCAGTGCCACCACCGGACCGGTAAATATTCCCATTAACGTTGCTCTGGCTCTGGGTCTTTCCCGGGTGGTGGAAGGAAGTGACCCGCTGCTCAATGGCTTTGGGATTGTGGGTTTGAGCTCTATAGGAACTATCATTTCGGTGTTGTTACTGGGAGTTATCACTAAAGCGTGAAGTGAGGTGCCATGATGGAAGCTGTTGCCATATTTACAGTGGTGGAGCGAGGCAAAGCTGACCACCTGGTGGAGCGAGCTAAAAAAGCTGGTGCTACAGGTGCTACCATTCTCTATGGTCGGGGGACTGCTACTGCCGGTGAATTAAGACATTTTTTGAGTATTCATGTAGAACCTTCCAAAGAGGTCATCATTATTTTAACTGAAAAAGAAAAGGCTGAAGCAATCCAGAGGGCACTGATTGAAGCTGGAGAGCTTGATGAGCCCGGCACTGGCATCCTTTTTAGCATCCCCGTGCTTAATTTCATCGGCTTAGAACACCGAGAGGAGCTTTTAGAATAAATCTTTAATTGGTTTATTAAACTATATATCCCGCAAAATCTGCCATGACTATAAGGGGGCAAACTCCCTTATCAACCTCTCGAAAAATCAAAGAAGAACAGAAAAGCAAAAAAGCAACTGAGGAAGGAAAACTTCCTCGGTATAAGGGGGAAAGAATTCCCCCTTATCGACTCCTTTCTTTTTCTGTCATCGCGAGGAGCGGAGCGACGTGGCGATCTCGCTTTTTCCTTATCTGTTGTCCGGCAATTTTTAAGCCGGGGTCTGTAGTATTTAAAAACCTTTGGATTCCCGATAAAAAATTTCGGGAATGACGGAACTATAAAGGGGAGTCCCCCTTTATAAACCCCCAAAAGACAAAAGATAAAAGAATAAAAAACACTGAGGGAAAAACCTCCCTCAGTGGATTCCCCGCTAAATTTCAGGAATGGCGAAGCAAGGGAATTCTTCCAGAGACAAAAACGAGATTGCCACAGGCAATAGGGGGAAACCCCCTATCACCCCCAAAAGACTAAAACATAAA
This sequence comes from Candidatus Atribacteria bacterium, assembly GCA_029549715.1. Classification (GTDB taxonomy): domain Bacteria; phylum Atribacterota; class Atribacteria; order Atribacterales; family Caldatribacteriaceae; genus Sordicultor. The sequence goes on from JAKPIQ010000012.1 coordinate 3,408, forward strand.
GATAAAAGCAAAAGATATAAAAATAAAAGACTACTGAGGAAGACTTTTCTTCCTCAGTGCTTACAATGCCATCTGAGATACCGGGAATAGCAAAAAGTAAATTATCGTGACTTTTACAGTCAATGCAAATCCTGCCCCTCTGCAGGACAAAAAACTATCACCCTCCCAAAAAGGCAAATTTTACCGTTTTCAACTCGATGAGGACCCCTATCTTCTTGACAAAAGTGATAAACTAACTTGATGACAAAGAGAAAAAACCCTGCAAGTAGTCCTGAAAAAGGATGTTGAGGGAGAAGAGGATGGATAGATAAAGATGCCACCCATAAAAGTTTCTCTTCTAAACCGAGTCTGGGAAGTAAAAAGAGGAGACAATCTATTGGAAGCCTTGCGGCGAGAGGGAATAGAGATAAATTCCTATTGTGGAGGCATGGGGTCTTGCGGAAAATGTGTAGTAAAAATCAAAGGAGAAGGAGTATCTTCTCCCAATTCTCTGGAGGAAAGACACCTGAAAGAGAAAATCAAAGAAGGTTTTCGCCTGGCCTGTCAAGTAGAAGTATATGGAGAAATAGAGGTAGATGTCAGCCCTTCTCTTGCTTCTCAGGTAGAAGTGATAGTAAAAACTCAGGAAGCTCGTCCAGAAGAGCTCCCTGTTCAGCAAACAGAAGTAAATCTGGTAAAACCACCTGTCGATGGAGTCTCTTCCCTTCAGGAAACTTTAGCTTCTCAGGTGCAAGGAGAGAATAAGAAGTGGTCTTTATCCGCTCTTTATCACCTTTCTCATCTGGGAGAAGAGAGAGAATCAACATTTGAAGTGGTAACTGATGAAGAAAAAATCCGGTACGTAAATAAACCCTCCTCCGATAAATCTTTTTTAGGAATGGCTTTTGACTTAGGCACCACTACCATAGGAGGAGAATTAGTAGACCTAATCAGTGGTACTTCCCTTCACCGCTTAGGGAATCTAAACAGACAGGCTCAGTTTGGAGCAGATGTTATATCTCGCCTCCGGGCCATTCAAGATGACCCTCATAATCTTTATCGTCTGCAGGAATTGTTAGTACATACTATGAATGATTTAATCCAGGAAGCCTGTGAAAAAGCGAATAAAAACCCGGAAAGAATTTTTGCCATCACCGCAGCTGGTAACACCATAATGGAGCACATTTTCTTGGGAGTTTCTCCTCTTTCTATTGGAGTAGCTCCTTATACTCCGGTTTTCAGAGAAGAGCAGGTGCTGGATGCTAAAGAGCTGAAACTGGTGGTAAATCCAGAAGCTCAGGTATATATATTCCCCTCCTGGGCTGGCTATGTGGGAGGAGACATTATATCCGGAGTGGCAGCCTTCGATTTGACAGAAAAGAAAGAGTTAGTTCTTTATGTAGATATAGGAACTAATGGAGAAATTGTTTTGATAGACAGAGAAAATATTTTCTGCTGTGGAACGGCAGCCGGTCCTGCCTTTGAAGGAGCACAAATTAAGTACGGGACTCGTGCTACTCTGGGGGCCATATCAGCAGTGGAAACAGAAGATGGGGATATAAAAATCTACACCATTGGAGACCTGGCTCCCCGAGGTATATGCGGGACAGGTCTAATCGATGCCCTGGCTTGTTTTCTGAAAGAAGACCTGTTGAGCCCTACTGGAAGGCTAAAAGAAGATGGTAAATGGGGCGCTCGACTGATAAAAGAAGGAGATAGTCGGGCCTTCCTTTTGAGCTACAATCCTCCCATTTTTATCACTCAGGAAGATATCTCCCAGCTCCAGTTAGCCAAAGCTGCCATCCAGGCAGGGAGAGAAATTCTCCTCGAGGAGGCCGGAAGAAAAGAAGAAGAAATAGAGGAGGTAATACTGGCAGGAGCTTTTGGTAACTTTATCAACCCGGAGAGTGCCGCAACAATTGGCCTTATCCCCCGGGGAGTTAAAACTATTTCAGTAGGTAATGCTTCTCTCTACGGTGCTAAAAAAGCCCTTCTCTCCCGGAATTTTCGCCAGAAGGTTAAAGTTTTATCTAAAAAGGCCCATTATGTCGAGCTCTCAGCAAGAAGTGATTTTTCTGATCATTTTTATCAATCTTTAATTTTCCATCAAGCTTAAAAGGAGATAGAAATATGGCAGTAGTCAAACCATTCCGAGGTTATTTTTATTCTTCAAAATTCATTGAAAAGCACCCCCTCGATCGCTTAGCCGCTCCACCATATGATGTAATATCAGAAAAAGAAAAAATCAGACTGACCGAAGATCCCTACAACTTCGCCCATCTCACTCTGGGAAAGGCAGAAGATGACTACCAGAAAGCAAAACAACTGCTCCAATCCTGGATAAAAGAAGGAGTAGTAGAACAAGATGAAGCTCCTTCTTTCTATATAGATGAACAAGAATTTCAACTTAACTCTTCTTCCCCCCGCAAAAAAAGAACCGGCTTTGTAGGTCTGGTGCGCCTGGAGCCCTGGGATAAGAAAATCATTATGCCCCATGAGCGGACTATGCCCAAGTATTCTCAGGATAGGTTAAAACTCCTGCGAGCTACCCGAGCCAATTTAGAACAGATATTCGGGATTTTTAACGATTCCTTAGGAACAATAGACCAGCTTCTGGAAGAAAATAAAAAAGAGGAAAACCTTATCCTTCAATTTACCGATTATCAGGGAGTTGTTCACCGATTGTGGAGGATAAAAGAACCAAAAGTAATAGACCAGATAAGGAGAATTCTTAATCCCCGCACTATTATCATTGCCGACGGTCATCATCGCTACGAGACTAGTCTCATGTATCGAGAAGAAAGAAGGAAGGAGCTGCAAGACCCCTGGGAGGAAATACCGGAGGATTACGTGATGATGACTTTAGTAAATATGAAAAACCCCGGACTTTTAATCCTCCCCACTCATCGATTGGTGCATAATTTACCTGAAGAAAGAGTAAGAGACTTTTTTACTAAATGCCAGGGTTACTTTATAGTTAAAAATTTTGCCAATGAGCGGGAGATGGATGAATTTTTGCAAACTGCTCCTCCTCACACCATTGGAGTTTATAATAAAGTGGAAAATAAATGGGGAGCCATTACTTTAAAGGATTTGAAAGTGATGGACCAAAAACTGGGCAAAGAAAGTGTAAATCGCTATTTAGACACAGCCATTTTGCACGAAATAGTTTTTAAAGAAATTTTAGGAATTAACCAGGAGGCACAGGAAGAAAGCAAATACGTTGATTACCTTCGAGGAACCAAGGACGTATTCACTCTGGCCCAGGAGGAAAATCATTATCAGCTGGTTTTTGTTATGCGCCCCACTCCTTTAGAGAGAGTAGAAGAAGCAGCTACTTACGCTCAGCGCATGCCCCAGAAGTCTACCTATTTTTACCCCAAAGTATGGAGCGGGCTGGTCTTTCGCCTGTTAGATGAGGTTAAACTATAGGGAGTTACTATAACCGGAGAGAAAGCTCTACTCTTGCTCTCTTATCTATCGTGCACACTAAATAAGAGAGCAAGAGAAATTTACCAGAAAGGAATTATTTACCTTTTGCTTGACAGCTCCGGCTATAGTATCCTGCAAAACTCATAGCAATGCTTTCCCGCTTAACGCTCACTTTCCCCCCGCGTGGCGAGGAATAATTGTGTGACACTGAGGAAGGCTTTCTTTCCTCAGTGGGTTTTTTGTCTTTTCAATCTTTATGTCTTTATATTTTCTGTCTTTTCTTTTTTGCTCTTTCCAGGGGGTTCCTTCCTATTGTTTGGACCCCGGCTTAAAGATTGCCGGGGTGACGAAAAAAGAAGGGAGTTTATAAGGGGGTTTTCTCTATTGTCTGCTTCGTCATTCCCGAAATTTAGCGGGGAATCCACCTCCCCCCCGCGTCATTCCCGAAATCTTTAATCGGAAATGTAAGGGTTTTTACCCTTACATAATTTGGATTCCTGATAAATACATTCAGGAATGACGGATACGGGGATGATAGAGGCATTCAGGGGTGAGGAGCTTGAAGAAAAAGACACCCTCACCCTGACCCTCTCCCGTCGAGGGAGAGGGAAAAAAGAGTCGAGAGGTAACAAATGAGAAAGGGGTTCATAAGGGGGAATTCTTTCCCCCTTATACTGGTGGATATTTTCCCACCAGTTTTTTTCTTCTTCTGTCTTTCATTTTTTGTTTACGTCGTAGACCGTCTTTTATGTTTTCGTCTTTTTGGGGGTTATAGGGGGTTCTCCCCCTATTGCCGGGGTTATAGGGGGGCGTTGCCCCCCTATAGTCTGGAGCTGTTATGCTCTGGATTATGATATAATTTTTCTGGGTATAAGGAGGTGACCGTAAAGCCGATTATCGAACCTGCATTATAAAACGGAGAAAATACCGATGCCCGGAACAGGGGTGGATTTAGAAATCATCTGGATTTGAGCTCATACATTTATTTCTCTATTAAAAAGGTAGCAGGAAAAATGCAAAGGCAAGAGATAAGTGCTTTTTCTGCTTGTATTAAAGAAGGTTAAATGAAAGATCACCGGGTTTTTAAGACGGATAACAATTAGCTTCAAGGAGGTAAAGAAAAAATGGCAGCCACTAAATTAAGTATCATCGGGGCAGGGAGTGCGGCGTTTTCGCTAAGTTTGGTAGGAGACCTGTGTAAGACCAGAGGATTGTCCGGTAGTCTTGTGTCGCTCATGGATATTGATAGAGACAGACTGAATGCAGTACATACTTTAGCCAGGAAATATGCTGAAGAACTGGGAGCCGATTTGAGATTTGAAACCACCACCAGCTTAGAAGATACCATAAAAGATTCATCTTTTGTTGTGAATACAGCATTGGTTGGTGGACATAGTTATTTTGAAAAAGTTAGACAGATTTCTGAAAAGCATGGTTATTACAGGGGGATAGATTCTCAAGAGTTTAACATGGTTTCTGATTACTATACCATTAGCAATTTCAATCAGCTAAAATTCATGCACGACGTTGCAAAAATGATGGAGAAGCTTTCGCCCAAAGCCTGGCTGTTGCAAGCAGCCAATCCTGTTTTTGAACTGACTAATTTAATATCAAGAACAGTTCCTATAAATATGGTCGGGATATGTCATGGTCATCATGGTGTGGACTACATCGTAGAGGTTCTGGGATTAGATAAAAATAAAGTGGAATGGCAGGTTGCCGGAGTAAATCATGGGATATGGCTGACCAAGTTTTTGGATGATGGAAAAGATGCCTATCCTCTGATTGATGAGTGGTTTGAAAAAGAACTTGAAAACTGGAAGCCCACAAATCCATTTGATGACCAGTTATCTCCCGTAGCAGCGGATATGTACCAATTCTATGGGAGAATGCCGGTGGGAGACACAGTGAGGAACGGAAGCTGGAAATACCATTATAACCTGGAAACCAAGAAAAAGTGGTTTGGTGAACCATGGGGAGGAGTGGACTCAGAATTAGGCTGGAAGTGGTACCAGGAAAGACAGGCAGAGATTGCGCTAACCATGCAAAAAGTGGCAAAGTACTTCCAGGAAAATCCAAAAGCAAAATTGTTGTCTAAAGAAACCTACGAGGAAATCATTGCTCTGGCAAAAGATGAAGTTAAAGAAGAATTTGCACAGGGAATATACAAAATTTTAGATCCAGAGAAGAAAAGTGGAGAACAGCATATATTGTTGGTTGATGCTCTATTAAACGATGAGAAGGTCGATCTGGTTTTGAACGTGCTCAACCAGGGGACAATTCCAGGGATTCCAGATGATGTGGCAGTAGAAATCCCGGTTTACGCCGATAAGGATGGCATACATCCTTATAAAATAGAGCCCGATATTCCAGAGAGAATTAAAAAGATGTATCTGATGCCCAGGATATTGAGAATGGAGTGGGCTTTAGAAGCTTTCTTGACCGGTGATAGAAAAGTCTTGGAAGAATTCTTGATAAGAGACCCCAGGACTGAGTCATACGAACAGGTTGTTCGCGTGATAGATGAAGTGCTTAATCTCCCCGAAAACGAAGAAATGAGGAGGCATTATTCGAGTTCTCAAGGATAATAGTCGGTTTCTCCAGAAGTTGATGAGAGATGAGCCAGGGGGGCGGGGGATATCCACGGCCGGGAACGAATAGCGCTTTCGGATAAGAGCGATTATTTCAGAAAGTGGGGGGAGGGTGGCCCCGGTATCTTTTTACAAAAGGATAGATTAACCTCTTTCGATGTAGTGGGGAGAATAATTTTGGTAGATATTATCTCAGAATAACTCCAAACTCGAAGAGTAATTATTGCAAAAAATGCCTCCAGCGATTATACTGCACACGGACGCAGGGAGGTAAAAAAGGTCCGAAAATTATTTTAGCAGGTGATGCCTATTCATGGAAAGAATTAATCAAGTTTGGGAAAAAGCTATACCAGTTAGTGAAGAAGAAATTATTTCTCTGGTGAGGGAGTTTGATACTCCTCTTCTGGTAATCAGCAAGGAAAAATTGTTGCATAACTACCGTGCTTTTCAAGAATTTTTCCCGGGAATAGAGATTTTCTATGCCGTAAAAGCCAACCCTCATCCTCTCGTAATCCGGACCTTAAAAGAGGCGGGGTCTTCTTTTGACGTGGCTTCTTTGCAGGAAATAGAGCTGGTTTTAAGTCATGGAGTTCCCCCGGAGAGGATGATTTTTGCCAACACCATCAAGAGAAAAAAGGGCTTGCGCTATGCTAGAGAGACAGGGGTAGACCTTATGACTTACGACAATGAGGAAGAGCTGAAAAAAATTGCCCTCATTTATCCCGAGGCTCGGTTGCTGGTGAGGATAAAAACTCCTTCTAACGGAGCGCGCGCTAATCTTTCTTATAAATTTGGTGCTGAGCCGGATATGGCTCCAGAGTTGCTTTTCCAGGCCCAGAGAATGGGACTTAAACCAATAGGTATAAGTTTCCATGTAGGCTCTCCTTGCCTGAATGTGGATAACTATCTTTATTCTCTGCAAAAGGTTAGAGAAATTATAGAAAAAGTTACCGGAGAAATACCGATCTCTATTATAGATATAGGAGGAGGTTTCCCTCTGGATATTTATGGAGAAGGGGAGGAAGGAAGTCTGGAGGTGTTTAGCAGGGCGATTGTCCCCCATCTTCAACAGTTCTTGGGGGAAGGCTATCGAGTTATAGCGGAGCCGGGAAGAGTGATAGTAGGCAGTGCAGCTTTTCTGGTAACCAAAGTGATTGGTAAAGCACTGCGCTCGGGAGTTCGGTGGTATTATCTGGATGATGGAATATACGGGACTTTTTCTGCCATCCCTTTCGATAAAGCTACCTTTAGTTTTTTTCCTCTGCGAGAATCAAAGGAAGAGTTCCCCGCCGTTTTGGCCGGTCCTACCTGTGACTCTTTAGATGTAGTGGCAGAGAACGTTTTGCTGCCTCCCTTAGAGTTAGATGATTTAATTGTGGTTCCCGATATTGGTGCTTATTCCTGGGCTTCGGCTACTAATTTTAATGGTTTTGAAAGAGCACAAGTGGTGATGATTTAGCCTGGAATGAATCCAGTGTTATAATTTAATGGTAAGGTGATGGACATGTTAGAAATTAAAGGATTAGGAGTAAACGTAGGAGGAGAAGAAGTTCTCCAGGATATAGATTTGAATATTGACCCGGGGGAGGTTCACGTTTTACTGGGCCCCAACGGAGCAGGCAAAACTACTCTTCTGATGGCTATTATGGGGATGCCCGGGTATGAGGTAACCAGAGGAGATATCCTTTTTCAAGGAGAAAGCATTCTTCCCCTCAGCGTGGAAGAGAGAGCCAGAAGAGGGATAGGCATGGCTTTTCAAAAAATGCCCACCATCCCCGGGGTTAAACTGAGAACTTTAGGGGAGTTAATGGTTAATGGAGGATCTTCTTTGCTCCTGGAAGCCGCAGAAAAGCTTAATTGCACCTACCTTTTGGACCGTAGTGTCGGTTTAGGTTTTTCGGGTGGAGAAGCTAAAAGGGCGGAACTCTTTCAACTTTTCTTGCAGCGTCCTCTTCTTTCTCTCATAGACGAGCCAGAGTCGGGAGTGGATCTGGATAACATTGCTTTGATTGGAAAAGCTTTAAGCGAGCTTTTGGAGAGAGAGCAAGTGAAGACCAAACAAAAGTCTGGCCTTATAATTACTCACACTGGATATATTTTAGAATATTTGAATGCCGATATGGGGCATGTCCTTATGGAGGGGCGAATTGTATGTCGTGGTAACCCCCGGGACCTGTTTGCTGATATTAGAAGTAAGGGTTATGAGGAATGTCTGAGGTGTGAGCGATGAAGGTAAGAGAAGATTACTTAAGAGAGATAAAAGAAAGAGCGGAGAAAGCTTTACATAAAAAAGCACCCTTAGGTCCCGATGTAGACTTGAGTGAATTTTACCTCTGTTCTCCTCAGGAAGAAGTAGATAATGTGGAAAGCATCTCTGCTTCTTTGCGAGAGGCAGCCCTTTATGCAGGAGTGGAGTTGGGAGAAGACAAGGGTTCAGCCACTTATCTTCAGGTAGACCGTTCAGCAGTTTATCAGAAGATCCAGGATGCCTTCCAGGGTAAGTTAGAAATTATGGCAGTAAGTGAAGCACTGGAGAGGTATCCTGAACTGTGGGAATACTGGTGGGGATTAATACCGGTAGATGCTGATAAATACACTGCTTTTTCTGAGGTCTGTCCCATGGAGGGATATTTTATTCGAGTTTTTGCTCATCAAAAAATAGAAGTTCCTCTCCAGGCCTGTCTTCTTCTTTCTGAGGAATCCCGAATACAGAGTGTTCATAATTTAGTGATATTGGAAGAAGGAGCAGAAGCTAATTTGATTACCGGTTGTGCTTCAGTTCGGGGTAACGAAAGTGGGGTCCATATTGGAGTTAGTGAATTTTACTTAGGAGACAACTCTCGTCTTACCTTTACTATGATCCATAATTGGGGAGAGAATTTCCACGTTCGCCCTCGAACGGTGGTAAAGATGGGCAATAATTCCTTCTATAGTAATACTTATGTCTTGCTTAAGCCCCTTTCCTCTTTGCAAACCTTTCCCCAGGCTGTTATGGAGGGGGAAAATGCCGATGCCAACTTTCAGAGTATTGTTTTTGCCAAGGGAAACTCTTATATTGATATTGGCTCTTCTTTGCTTTTGAAAGAGAAGGGGTGCCGGGGTAACTCGGTTTCTCGAGTATGCGCTGCAGATAGCTCTCAAGTTTATACCCGGGGGAAACTGATTTCTTACCATGATGAAGCACAGGCTCATCTGGAATGTAAAGGGATCCTGTTTTCCAGGGAAGCAGAAATTATTTCTATACCAGAGCTGGAAGTACACGGAGCTCCCGGCAGCCGGTTGTCTCATGAGGCAGCAGTAGGTCCTATTGAAGAAGAGGCGGTGAATTATCTACGGTCTCGAGGGCTTTCTCGAGAGGAGGCTCTGTCGCTCATTACTCGAGGGTTTTTAAATATCGATATCCCTGGAATTCCAGCTGCATTAAGGCAATACATTGATGAGGTGATTCGTCTTACCTCCCGGGATGTTATGTAAGGAGGTTGAACATTGTCAGTTCAGGCTTATATTCTGATTCAAGTGCAGGCCGGTAGGGCACAGGCTATCAAAAAAGAGCTGGCTCAGTTACCCCAGTTTTTGCGGGTGGACAGAGTTATGGGTCCTTTTGACCTCATTGTTTTAGTGGAAGTAGAAAATAACCGGGAAATTGGTGACCTGATACTCAAAGAAATTCAATCTCTGAGTGGAGTAAAAAGAACTCTCACCTGCCCGGTAATATCCTGATTGACCGATGGGAAAAAAGAAAGAAATTTCCCCCCGCCAGGAGGAAATTTTGCTTTTTATTCAGGATTATTATAAAAAAAATGGTTATCCTCCTACGGTGAGAGAAATTGGAGAAGGAGTGGGATTGTTGTCTTCCTGCACGGTTCACTATCATCTTGAGAAGCTGGAGGAGAAAGGCATAATAAGGAAAACCCCTTCTAAGGCTCGCGCCATAGAGATATGCCTTCCTTCCGGGGAAGAAGATTCGGTGGTGGTTCCTTTCTTAAATGGTTTTTATCGGGAGCCCATGCATCTGCCACGCCGTCTTTTGGGGGAGGGAGATTTTTTCCTCTGGCAAGTAGAAAGTAATGGCTGGAGAAAGTGGCATATTTTGGAGGGGGATTGGCTTTTGGTGAGAAAAGAAAGAGAAATACAGGAACAAGGTCTGGCTTTAATTGTCAGAAGTGGTAAAGAAGAAATTCGAGAAGTCGATGATTGCTCATCTAACCTGGTGGACAGTAGAAATGTGGTGGGTAAAATAATAGGAGTATGGAGAAAACTATGAAGGAAAACTTTGTTTTTTGTCTTCCTCCCCAAATTTATTTTGGTGAAGGAGAAGGTAAAAAAACTGGAGAGTTAGTAAAAAGGTGGGGGAAAAAAGCACTTCTTGTTACCGGGAAAAAATCGATGCAAGAAACCGGGATACTGGACGAGATTCTCCAGTCTCTGGGGGAAGCTGGAGTGCAATGTTCTATCTTTGATCAGGTAGAACCGGAGCCTTCTTTAGAAACGGTAGATGGGGGTCTGGATATAGCTTATCGAGAGCAATGCCAGCTGGTCATTTCCCTGGGTGGGGGAAGTGCTCAGGATTGTGGTAAAGCCATTGCTGGATTGTGTGGTAATTCTCATACAGTGCTACCCTATTTTGAGGGGAAAGTTCTTTCTTCTCCGGGAATCCCCTGGATAGCCATTCCTACCACTGCCGGGACGGGTTCAGAGATGACCACCAATGCAGTTCTTACTGATTACCGCAGGAAGCTTAAAAAAAGCTTTCGCAGTCCTTATCTTTTAGCTAAATTGGTGATTATTGATCCTCTATATACCCGATTTATGAGTTCTTACTTAACTGCGACAAGCGGCATGGATGCATTAGTTCAGGCCTTAGAAGCTTATGTGAGCCAGGAAGTAAATCCAGTAAGCGAGATTCTGGCTGAAGAAGCAATAAAAATATTATGGAACTATCTTCCTCTGGCGGTAAAAGAGGGGCAAAATCTGAATTATCGCAAACAGATGGCTAAGGGGAGCATGATCAGCGCTATGGCTTTTGCTAACTCCTATTCTGGCCCCGCTCATGGATTGTCTCATATTGTGGGCCCAGAGTTCTCTATAGTTCATGGAGAAGCCTGCGGAATTTTCTTTCCCCGGGTGGTAGAATTTAATCGGGAAGTGCTAAAGGATAGATACGAGAACATAGCTCGCCTGGTGGGCATAAAGGGAGAAGAAGATCTGATTGATAAATTCATAGAGGCTTTTTTAAATTTAATGAAGGAAGTTGGTTTACGAACTAGTTTAGGGGAGCTGGGAGTCGAGAAAGATATGCTTCAGGGAATAGTAAAGGAAGAACGGATAGGGAGAAACCTTCGGGAGAATCCTCGTCCTATGGGAGAAGAAGAAATCTATGCTATTCTGGAGGCTTCTCTGTAGAGGAAAAATAATTTGCTGGAGGAGGAAGTTTTATGGAGCTGGTAAGAGAAGAAGATAAGGCCTATCGGTTCGGAGATTGGGGGATAAAGTATCTGTTCCGAGGTCCTAACCTGGACTGGGGAATGTTCTATCTTAAGCCGGGGACTAACCTGGGAGCTCACTATCACCATCAGGTAGAGGAAGCCTTTTTCATCTTGGAAGGTAGAGGATTTCTAAGAACCGATGGAGGAGAAGTGGCCGTGGAGAAGGGGTGTGCTCTGCATCTCGCCCCGGGAGAAAAACATGACCTTTATGCACCGGAAGATTCCTTTCTGCGAGGTATTTTTATAAAAAGTCCTTATTTACCGGAAGATAAAGTGGACTGTTCTATATAAAAAGGATAAACATAGGTAGGCGCACCCTGGAAATTGAAGAACCTAGCAGAGAAAACCTATTATCGCTTGCTTGGTGGTGTTCGCCATGGGAAGTTTTGCCACCCCGGGTGTGGAATCTTGCTTTAAGGGGGAATAAATTCAAAAGTAAGCTGCCGGGGGTAAAGGCGAAGTCCCCGGAGAGGGAATACATCACTTTTGCCAGGGCAGCACCTTAAAACTCGGGAGGTTGTATAGTTTCTGGAAACCGGGCATGTTACAATAGGAGAAATAAATTTTCTTACCCCCGAGGGTGTAGTTATAATGACTTTTATGATTAACCATAAAGAAGAGATAATTAATCACCTTGAGGATAGATTGGCAAATTGCGACCTGTGTCCCCGTGATTGCCGAGTGAATCGCAGGCGGGCTACTCGTGGGTTCTGCGGGGGAGGAGCTCAGGCCAGAGTAGCCAGTTTTCATCCCCACCGGGGAGAGGAGTTTCTTTTGAGTGGTAGCCGGGGTTCGGGTACTATTTTCTTTTCTGGTTGTAATATGAGGTGCGTTTATTGTCAGAATTATTCTATCAGTCAGGGAAGAGAGGGAAAAGAGTTTACTGATAAAGAGCTGGCACAAGTTATGCTTCGCCTGCAAGATGGGGGTTGCCATAACATTAACCTGGTTACTCCTACTCATTTCATTCCCCAGATTTTTCGCTCTCTTCTTATGGCCCGGGGGGATGGTTTAACTATCCCGGTGGTTTATAATACTGGAGGATATGATAAAAAAGAAGTTCTGGAGAAAATTGAGGGATTAGTAGATATATATTTACCAGATATGAAATATGCCCGAGAAGAGAGTGCTCGGAAATATTCCGACGCCCCCGGTTATCCGGAGATTAACAGAGAAGCGATAAAGGAGATGTTTCGCCAGGTAGGAGAGGTAGAGTGGGAAGAAGAAGGGGTGGCAAAGCGAGGACTGATAGTGAGAATTCTGATCATTCCTTCTCTGGAAGAAGAAGCTAAGGAGAACTTGCGGTTTCTGGCCGAGAATGTTTCTCGAGGGGTTTTTATCTCTGTTATGAGGCAATATCGTCCTTGTTACAAGGCCGATTTCTTCCCCGAGCTGAGCCGAAGGGTGAGTGAGGAGGCTTACCGAGAAATAGTAGCTTATGCACGAGAGCTGGGACTGAAAAATTTAATTTTACAATAGAGGAGGTGTAAAATTGGAAGAAACTTTAAAACAAATAGCTAATTTTATGGCTGTTTCTGCCCGTACTGCACCTAAATCAGGAGGCAAGGATTTCGTAAATGTCCAGATATTGGAAGGGGAAGAAGTAAAGAAGTTAGGAGAGGCAATGATTAGCTATGGCGAAGAGCAGGAGATAAAAGGATTCATAAGAGATGGAAAAAACGTTCTTGATTCCTCGGTAGTTTTATTGGTAGGAATAAAGGATGCAGCAGTGATGAACCTTAACTGTGGAGGATGTGGTTATAATAACTGCTTTGAGCTTCAGGCAGCGGGGAAAAGGGAAGTCGAGTTTCAGGGCCCTCAGTGTGCTTTTCGCCTCCTGGATTTGGGAATTGCTCTAGGGTCAGCAGTCAAAACCGCCTCCCTTTTTAATGTAGATAATCGGATTATGTATCGGATTGGAGTGGTGGCAAGAAAAATAGGGATTTCCCAGGATGATGTGGTGATGGGTGTTCCTCTTTCGGCGAAGGGGAAAAATATTTATTTTGACCGAAAAGAATAGAGGTGTGATTATGGAGGGAGCTTTGAGAATTCAGGATATTATAGGTTTGATTCTGGCCATTTTGATTGTGGCCATTTTGATAAGTATCATCCTCATTCTCCGAGAAAACGCTCGGGAGAGAAGGAGATGGCAGGAAGAAGATTACGGAGACTGGAGAGATAAAAAAGCCAAGAGAAACCTCTCTTTTTCTTCTGGAGAGGAAGAGGGGGTTTCTACCGTCTTCGAAGATAGGATTCCCGAAGAGTTAGAAAAAAAGAAGGGATGGGAGTCTCTTCCCCGGCAAAGAGAGGTAGAAGAGACAAGAGAAGAAAAGAAAAAAGAGAGAGTTGTTCCCCCGCCCCCGGAGGAAGTGTTTACTCCTCCAGAAGAGCCAGTTATAGCTGGAGAACCAACCAGAAAGGGGGAGCCCAGACAGGTAATTCTGGAGCGAGCACTGAGGAAAATAGAAGATTTGGGAGTAGATATCAATTCCCTGAAGCCTCAGATTACAGAAGAGGTAATACATTTTTCTCCCCTATTGTGGGAAGTGCGAGAAGAAGTGAAAGCGGGAAAAGAGCTGGGGGACATAGTTATTCATACCGTTTTTAAAGATATTCCTGGTTATTCTCGAGATGAGGTGGTGGAATTATATCGTTCTGGCGACTTATCGGTGGTGGAAAGGCTGGAGTCTCGGATTAAGACTGGAGTGGGACGGGATTATCTGGTGGCCACCCTGGACTTAGAGCATTTTCGTATTCTGGAATTGGAGCAACTGTGGAGAAGAGGAAATCTGGAAGATGAAGAATATGAACTTCTGCTCTCTTTGAAGTTTGTGGATCGCAACACTAAAAGAGATTTTGCTCGGGTAGTATATGCCCGTATTGTTGCAGAAGACTGATTCTTTGGCGAGGTCTAAAATATAGTTGGCCATTTCTGAGATGTAATGGTGGAACTCGAAGGAGCATGTTCACCATTGACTGAGCCGTGGATGTTTTATAGTGAGCCAGATGGGGAAGGTGAGTCTATTTTTCTGCTATCCGGGTCTGGAAAAATGTCCTAGTGAGGACTCTCAAAGATTCCCTTAGTAAAAAGTGACAGGAAAACATAAGTTTATAGAGTAGCAAGATAGGTGCGCCCTGGAAATTGAAGAAAGTAGCAGGAGAAACCCCTTTGTGGCTTTGTGGTGTTTGCCATGAGGAATTTTGCTTTACAGGGGAAATAAATTCAAAAGTAAGTTGCAGGGGGTAAAAGCGAAGTCGCCCGGAAAGCGAATGCATGACTTTCGTAATGGCACCTTAAGGCTCGGGGAGGTTTTAGAGTTTCCGAAAATCTTGTATAATTTTTTCAGGAGGTGGTGATGATGAGAAACTGGCTAAACTTGGTGATTGCTCTGGTAGCTCTGATTATTTCTTTAGTTTTGATTTTTCAAGTTTCAGGATGGAAAACGGTAGTAGTGGACCTGGAGAAAAGAGTAGAAGAAGTGGCGGAAGAAGTGGGTGAGTTAGAAAAAGTAGGGGATTCTATATCTCAAGTTCAGGAGAAAATTCAATCTCTTCCTGCTGATTTGCTGGATTGGGGAGAAAGATTAGGAAAGATGGAAACCTTCATGGTAGAAACTGAAGAGAAGATAGCCAGCCTCGTTTCTACGATGGAGGAATGGAGGGGAGAGTTTACCTCTCGTGATGAAGTTGTCCAGAAGGTAGAAAATGAGCTGATAAATCAGAAAAAAGAGCTGGAAGAAATTAAAAATAGTTTTATCTCTCTTGCTGAGGAGCTCAACAAGCTAAACATTGATCAGCGTTTCTCTATTGTTTTAGACCGGATTAGTGAACAGGAGGCCAAAATTTCTGCTTCTCTTGAGGAGCTGGAAAAAATGAATCAGCTGGTGCTGGAGGTTCAAAGTCAATCGTTGAGTAAAGTGGAGTGGGAAAATATAACTGGTCCATGGGAGGAGAGATTTAGAAAAATAGAAGAAGAAATAGATAATCTGGAAAGCTCTCTGGGAACTATTCAACAGCAGTCTCAAGATTTAGAAACATTCAAGGCTACTGTAGAGTCGGAAATAAAAGCTATGGAAGGGAAAATTATTCTTTTAGAGCAAGGCTTGAAAGAGGCTCAGGATTCCCTCACCGAGGAGCTCAAAAAGCTAAACATTGATCAGCGTTTCTCTATCGTTTTAGGCCTGATTAGTGAACAGGAGGCCACAATTGCTGCTTCTCTTGAGGAGCTGGAAACAAGAGTTGATGCTCTGGAAGCTTCGCTGCAGAGTTTGAGGGAGGAAATGGAAAATTTACAAACAATGCAGGCCGGGCAGTCTCAACGATTAGAGGATGCCCAATCTCGCTGGGAAAAAGAAGCTGCCCTGTTAGAAGAAAGAATAGCTGTTCTAGAAAGTAGAGAGAAAGAGGCGGGGGATACTCTCCGCCTCCTGATTCAGGAAAAAGAAGAGGTGGATCGGATAGTGGACTCCTTGCGTGAGACTATACCTTCGATGGAAGAGGAATTGAAAGTTATTTCTTCCCAGTGGGAAAGCAAATGGGAAGAGGTGGGAAAAAGCATCACCGACTGGCAGGAGGCCGTTATTCAGGATATAGAGACCAAAATAGCAATTCTGAAGCAGGAGTTGCCGGATAAAAGCCAGATGGAAGAGTGGGAAAAGAAAATAGATATTCTTCAGGAGGAGGGAGAAAGATTAAAAGATTATCTCACCAAATTGAAGGAAGAGAAAAGTGAGACTTTACAGGAGGAGCAGGAAAGATTAAATAAATTGGAAGAGGAAGTTTTTTTGTGGGAAAAAGAGCTGGCTGCTTATCAAAAAGAAATGGAGCAGGTGGTAGGGACGATTAAGAGCCAGGTGGAAGAATTGGCCACTTCTCTGAGCTCGGTGGAAAAACGCCTGGGGCAAGCTGAGACCTATAGTAGCGAATGGTGGCAAGAAAGTCAAAGTGCTTTAGATAATTTGCAAACCTCTTTGTCTCAACTTTCTGAAAAGCTGGAGGAAGTAAGCAACTTCAGTCAAAATGTTTTAAAGAAAGACCTGGAGACTAAAATAGCTTCCATGGAAGAGAAAATAGAGGAGCTAAGAAAAGAGCTGGAGGAAGAAAAGCCATCTCTTGAGACTGGCCATTCTGAAACTTCCACCACCGAAGAAGGTAGCGAAACTTCAGTAGAGAGCGTTTCTTCTCCCCGGGGGGAAGGAGGAGAAGAAATATTAGCAGTGGAGGAAACCTTGTCACCGAGTAAAGAAGAATTGTCTGCCGAGATAGAAAGTTTAGCTGAGGAAAAAATGAAGTTAGAGGAAGAGCTGAGTGAAAAACAAGAAGAAATATCAAAAATAGATCAGGAACTGGAAGAGCTGAGAAAAGAAAAAGGGTCCTGGGAAAGGATTGAGGAGTTAGAAAAAGAAAGAGCGGAAAAGGAGAAGGCTATGGCAGATTTAAACCAGAAATTGGAAGAGAAAAATACTCAAATTGAAGCTCTGGAAAAGAAAATAGCCGAGCTAACTGCTCAGCTGGAAGAAACACAAAAGTATACTTCTTATGTAATCCTTCCCTGGGATAATTTGTGGACTATTGCCCGTCGTTATTATCGAGATGGGAGAAAATGGTCTTTAATTATGGAAGCCAATAAAGATGTTATTAAAGATCCTTATTCTCTGCAGCCTTACACGGAGATAAAAATTCCTCGTTGCCCTGATGATGAAGATTGTTAGTTAAGGTGGAGTAAGCCAGGACTTTGGTTTTCTGATTTGCTCTTTTGAGTACCTGAGAGAGGAGTAGATATACATGGATTTTAAGGAAGTAATCCAGAGCCGTAGAAGCGTTCGAAAGTTTCGAGCAGAGGAAATAGAAGAGGAAGATTTAAGGGAGATACTGGAGGCAGCACGTCTGGCGCCTTCGGCTAATAATCTCCAGCCCTGGAAATTCGTAGTGGTAAAAAGTGATAAGAAAAAAAGATTGATTGCTCAAGCAGCAGGGGGTCAGGAATTTGTGGGAGAAGCGCCCGTAATTATTGTGGCTTGTGCTACAGGAAGAGGAGGCTTCATCGGTGGCTATATGGAAAGCTGGCCGGTAGATGTGGCTATTTCTATTACTCACCTTTTGCTGGCGGCCTGGGATAGAGGTTTGGGAACCTGTTGGGTGGGAGATTTTGATGAGGATAAAGTAAAAGAAATTTGTGAGATTCCTCCTGAGGTGAGGGTTGTGGCATTAATTCCTGTGGGATATCCGGTGAAAGTTCCTCAAGAAGTTCCTCGCCGTCCTCTGGAAAAGATAATGAGCAAAGATGTTTTTAGCGATTAAGGAGGATGGTATTGGCAGTAATTAAGCTGGAAATCGATGACATTTTGACCTTGAAAAAAGCTCATCCATGCGGGAGCAAGAGATGGAAAGTGGTTAGAGTGGGGATAGATATCGGGCTGAGGTGCCTGGGGTGCGGTAGGTTTGTAATGATTCCCAGGCGGAAATTGGAAGGGAAAATCCGGGAAATCTATCGGGAAGGGCGTCGTTTGAAACCTCAGGAAAGTATTATCGAGGCATAAGATGGGTCTTAAAGTAGGTATAGTGGGGTTACCTAATTCGGGGAAAACCACTATTTTCAATCTTCTGGTTAAAAGTAAAGCGCCAGTGGCCAGTTATCCTTTTTGTACTATTGACCCTAACATGGGGATAGTAGAGGTTCCCGACGGGCGGCTGGAGGTTTTGGCCTCTCTTTTGCATCCTCCTCGAGTGGCGAAAGCAGTAATTGAGTTTATAGATGTGGCTGGTTTGGTAGAAGGAGCAAGTAAAGGGGAAGGTTTGGGCAACCAGTTTTTGAGTAATATCAGAGGGGTAGATGCGGTAATAGAGGTCATCAGATTTTTCGGGGATGAAAAAGTGCCTCATGTTCTGGGGGAAGTTAATCCTCTTCAGGACAAAGAAATTGTAGATTTGGAGTTGATGCTTTCCGATTTAGAAGTTATAGAGCGTCGATTGGAGAAGCTGCAAAATTTGACTAAAAAAGTTAAAGACGAACAGTTGAAACTGGAGAAAGAAGTTTTAGAAAAGGGAAAGCATTGGTTAGAAGAGGGTAAGCCGCTTCGTTTTCTAAAGCTCAAGGAAGAAGAAAGAGAAATATTGAAACCTTATCAGTTCATAACCATAAAACCTCTTATCTATGTGGCTAATCTGGATGAAAGAGAAGATAGCGGGAAACTGTTTGAGGAGGCGAAACAGGAGCTGGAAAAAGAGGGGGAGAAGATAATACCGGTTTTTGCTAAGCTGGAAGAAGAGTTAGAAGAAATTCCCCCCGAAGAAAGACAGGCTTTTATTCGGGAGTTTGGTATTGAAGATACCGGGTTAAATCTGGTGGTGAGAGAGGCTTATCACCTGCTGGGTTTAATTACTTTCTATACTTTTGGAGATAAAGAATTGCGAGCATGGGAGCTGCCCCGGGGGAGCAAGGCTCCTCAGGCTGCAGGTAAAGTTCATACCGATATGGAAAAAGGGTTTATCAAGGCCGAAGTTATCAACTATGAAGAGTTAGTGGCTATCGGTTCCTGGGAAAAAGCCCGAGAGGAGGGAAAAATTCGCCAGGAAGGAAAGGATTACGAAATAAAAGACGGAGATTTAGTTTACTTTCGCTTCTCTCCTCGCTGATAGCTATCTACTATCAGCCAGACAGTTTTTCCCTCTTCCGGTTGACTTTTCCGATCTCTTTACCAGGAAAGAATAATATGATAAGCATTGTGGGTGAAAGATGTAAGGAGGGCTTCCAAGCAGCCCTTCTCGAGGTTGACATTCTATAGGTTGTTTTAATATAATTTTACTTAATCTCAATTAGAAACAGGGAAATTCGAAGGGGAGAGAT
>JAKPIQ010000016.1 GCA_029549715.1 Candidatus Atribacteria bacterium
TTATTTCCTATCACATCCATCCGGGTCTGGTGATTTTTAAGACCAGAAACTCCGGAAAACAGAGAACGCATCATTTTTAATTTACCTCCCTTCGGGGAGCTCCCCTAAGGACCAGCTCCCTAAGCAATAATCGCTGAATCAATATTGGTAAAGATATTATCTTTTCGAGAGTTAGAATCCATACAGGTTACCACCACTCGCTCTGGGACATTCACCACAAAAGCCACTTCTCCCACCAAAACGAGAGAGTTTCTTCCTCCTTTTTCCCTCACTTTTTGCACCGCTTCTTGCAGGCGCTCTACAGTATCGGGAGAAAGAGGTATATCTCTTTCTTTTATCCTTCTTTGAGCGTGTAGGGAAAAGCTCAACTCCTCTTCTTGAAGAATCCGCTCAAAATCCCCGCCAGTCTCTGTCTTGCGACGAAGAGGAGTAGAAGAAGAAGGTTGAACCTCAGGAACAAATTCCCGAAAATTTTCTATCTTTTGAACCATCAGCTCTCTCCCACTTTAACTACTTCACTGATATTGTATTCTCTCTCTCCCACTTCTAAAACCACCTGCTCTTCTTTAACTGTTACTCCTTCCACTTTCCCCACTGTTCCATCAGTTAACTCTACTTCTTTACCTACAAGAGAAGAAGCGTTCAAAAAAAGTAGAGATTGTAAGCTTTTATTGGCATTTTGCATCTCCTCTAAAGCACTGTATTGAGCCAGTTGCGCACTGAATTCCTGGTCGCTCAGAGGATCCAGTGGATTTTGCAAACGGAGCTGAGTCACAAGAAGCTGCAAAAAATCGTGCTTATCTAAGGTATTCTTTCCTCTTTCACTTGTCTCCGTTGCTTGCGTTCCTACTGCTTGAGTTCCCATTATCAATCTCTTCACCTCCTCAAACTAAAACATTAACTTTCCCTGAAGAGTCATCTAACAGAGAGAAAGTCACCGCATCTCCTTCTTCGGAAGAAAAAGAAGAAGAGAAGTAATTAGGTCTTCCAGAATGGGAAAAGTAGTGACCATTTTGATTCAGATAGTTATTCATCCACAATCCCTGTTCATTCAACTGTGCTTCTAAAACAGGAAGGTTTTTTACTACTATTTCCTGGGTGCGAGGATCAGATATCTGCCACACACATTCTACTCGATTGTTATCTTCTCGCACTTGAATCACGATAGAACCCAGAGATTCCGGTTTGAGCTGAATCACCACTTCTTTCTCGCCCTCATTCTGGCTGACCATCTGAAGAACACGATCAAATATCTTTGGTATTTCACTCTTTTCTACCTGAGAAAAATCGATCGTTTCTTCTACTGGAGAAGTCTCTCTTCCTCCTGGTGCTCCTCCGTAAAAATCAGAAGCCAATTCCACCTTTTTCTCCTGAGCAGTGTTTTTTGCCTTCTCTGTCTCCAGAGGAGGTAAGCCTTTCACAGTTTCTGTCTCTTCCCCGGAGAGGCTCTCCTCTTCAGAGGTAAAAACCAATCCTTCCCGGGGGGCTACTTCTTCTATGGTATCTTCTTCCAACCCCGAAGAAAACTCCGGAGTGATTTCTTCTGCTGTTTCCACCTCAAGAGGAATGATTTCTTCTCCTTCTTCACTCACTACTGATTCACCCTCTACCTCGTTACCCGGTATAACAAAACCTGCATCTCCAGGAGTGATTTCTTCTCCTTCCCCGGCAAGAGGTAAGTCATCGATGATAAGATGCTCTGGTTCACTTTCCACCTCATTACCTGGCAGGATAGAATATCCCCCACCAGTAGAGCACCCTCCCTGCCCTAAAGAACATTCTGAAAGGGAACTATTTTCAAGAGGGTAAGAAAAAACCTTCTCTTCTAAGAAGGTAACGAGGTAATCTATTAACCTGCCCAGTAACTCACTGAGAGCCTCCTTGTCTCCGGAGATTTGAAAAGTAAACTCTCCATTTTCTCCTGTTCCGCCACTCACCAGCACTTTCCCCTTCTCTCCTAAATTGAGAGTAAAACTGATATTCTCCACTTCAGAGAGAAAGCTATCTATCGTTTTTTTCCATCCCTCCACTCCAAGTATCTCCTCAAAGGAAGAATTACAGCAATTAGAGAAAGCACAAGCTCCGGGAGTAGCAGTTTCTACTACAGAAGAAGAGCAAGGAGAACAGCTACTTACTGCCGGGGCGGAGGAAAAGCTGCAATCTTTAACCGGCGCGGTTTCTCCCCAACCCAGAGAAAAAAGAGAAGGAATTAGAAATTGCTCAAAATTCGAGCTCTCTTTTTCTTCTCCCTTTTCCACTTTTTCGGGATAAAGGCTGCTATTATTTTTCACGTCCCTGCTTTCTACCGGCAAAAATATAAAACCATCCATTTTTTCACCTCCCTTCCATCATTTTTTTCATGATTTCTGCCGCTCTTTCCACCGGAAAAGCGTTCAATATTTCGGCTACATTTCTTTCTTTCATAACCGAAAGTATTTCCACCACCTCCTCATCAGAAAGTTTTTCCATAATTCGGGATGCTTCTTCCGGCTCCATAGCGGTATAAATCTTGGCCAGACGAAAAATTTTTTCTTCCCGGGAAGAAGAGTCGACATCTTCCCCACCTGTTTCCGAGGAAGGTTCTTTTATTTCAGATGGTGTATCCACTACTACTTCCTCCTTTGAGAACTCTTCTATCACGGGGTTTTGAGGTCCTACTTTCTCTAAAATAGGGCCAGGGTAAATAACCTGACTTTCAATTTCTTCTTTTCTTACTATCAAATTTTCTGAATCTCCCTCCTGCCCTGAAGGCATGCGCATAAAATATAAAAAAGGTAAATCGATAATTCCTACAAAATTGAGAAAGAAAATTAGAGTAAAAGCAAAAACCAGAATGGGAAATATTGTCTCTGCCCAGCTACTTTTTCTTCTGGAAGCTTTATTTCTGGCCGTTTTTTCTCTTCTTTTCTGGATATCCATCTCTTTACTGGCCACCGGCTCTATTATCCTCCTATTACCTTCTTTACAAACCTTTGAGTTTCTGGAAAGGGAGGGATACCTCCATACTCCTTCACCCGAGAAGGACCAGCATTATAAGCGGCAAGAGCCAGAGGAAGGCTGCCGAACTGATTTAATAGGCCCCGTAGATATCTCATTCCCCCTTCTAAATTCTCCCGCTCATCAAAGGGGTCTTTCACCCCTAAATCCTGACAGGTTTGGGGCATAAGCTGCATCAATCCCATGGCTCCCCGAGGGGAGACGGCGTCAGGGTTAAAGTTAGACTCCACTTCAACCAATTTCTTCGCTAAACGATGATCTATCTGATATTTCTGGGCGTACTCCTTTATTAAATCCTCAAAGGGGGTGGCCTCAGAGGAAGAGTCAACATTAGTTTTTCTTTCTTCCAGCGAAGAAACTCGTCGGGAACCAAATTTTTCCTCGATTTCCCCTATCCGGGATATGAGTCTTTCCAGATGACAAGGAACCACAATACTCTACCCCCTTTTATACCTGTGGATGGTGATCTCATCCAAGTTTTTCTGGTCATTCCTAGCTACCTCTATTTTAAAATTCTCATAATCTTTGTCTTTCAATTTTTCCATAACTTTTCTATCAATTGCCGCCTCCATTAGCTCTTCTCTGGTTTTGCGCATTTGTTCTTCCAGTTGCTTCAGTGAATCCTTAATTATCTCTACCCTCTTTTCCAGGTTCTCGAGATACCATTCATAAAACATTTCCTCTTCAACCCGAAAATCGGCATTCACTTCTCTTTTTTCCCGGCGCTCCACCAGAGCCCCTTCTTTTGTCTTCTCCAGAGAGAGAAGATGCCCTTTTTGAGCCTCAATTATTCTTTCCAGTTCTGCTACCCGGGCTCCAATCAGGTCTTCCCTGACTTTACGAACATCTAAAACTTTCTGCAGCTTGAATTCATACCCTTTCATTTATTATTCTTCTCCTTCAAAGAGCTGAAAAAGAAGAGCCTGAGTTTCTTCCCAGGAAAAACTCTCTTCTATCTCCTGGCGCAAAAATTCCCTCACCCTGTCTATCATCGCTAAAGCATAATCAATGCGGGGGTTAGAACCACGCTCATAAGCACCAATGTTTATCAAATCTTCTGCCTCCCGATAAGTAGCCAGAACTTCTCGCAATTTCTGAGCCATATGTTGCTGTCTCTTATCAGTAATATCAGGCATAAGGCGACTTACGCTCTGCAAAACATCTATAGAAGGATAATGTCCTTCAAAAGACAAGTTACGGGAAAGAACGATATGCCCATCCAGAATAGCTCTTACTGCATCGGCAATGGGCTCATTCATATCATCCCCTTCTACCAATACTGTATAAAGAGCGGTGATGCTTCCCTGCTGCGAATTTCCCGTTCTTTCCATCAACCGGGGAAGCAAGGTAAACACTGAAGGGGTATAGCCTCTCGTAGTAGGTGGCTCTCCCACCGCAAGACCTAATTCTCTTTGAGCCATGGCCAGACGAGTGACTGAATCCATGAGAAAAAGAACATCTTTTCCTTTATCTCTAAAATATTCAGCAATAGCAGTAGCACAAAAAGCAGCTTTAATTCGCAACAGTGGAGCCTTATCCGAAGTAGCTACCACAAGACAACTCCGGCGCAAGCCTTCTTCTCCTAAGTCTTTTTCAATAAACTCTTTTACTTCTCTTCCTCTTTCCCCCACCAGAGCTATAACATTGACATCACTCTGAGCATAACGAGCAATCATTCCCAAAAGGGTGCTCTTCCCTACTCCGCTTCCGGCAAAAATACCCACTCTCTGTCCCTTCCCGCAGGTGAGCACTCCATCTATAGCTTTAATTCCCAGAGGTAAAACTTCCCTGATGGGCTTTCTATCCAAGGGAGGAGGTGGTTCACGATCCAGAGGATATTCTGTCTCTCCCTCTATAGGACCTTTGCCATCCATAGGACGACCCAGCGCATCTAATACCCGTCCCAGCAAGTCTTCCCCCACTTTTATTTTCATTTCTTTTCCCAGAGCTATAACCTCACTTCCCAGCTCAATTCCGCTTCTTTCTCCTAAAGGCATAAGTAAAGTTCTCTCTCCTCGGAAACCCACTACTTCAGCTAATATCTCGTTTTCCCTATCCAGTGAGCGCACCCGACACAACTCCCCCACCCGACAGGAAGGGCCTTGAGATTCCATCACTATTCCCACCGATTGCAGAACTTTTCCATTTAAGCGCAAGGGATCGATATTCTCAACTATTTCTTTCGCCTTAGAAAAATCAAGCACTGGTTCCCTCCTCTAAAACCTGAAACAACTCCTCTTTAATGTTTTCTAACTGAGTATCTATTCGAGCATCTATGCTGCCAAAAGCAGTTTCTACCAAACATTCTCCTCTTTTTAAGCGATGGTCCTCTTGAATTTCCAGATAATCTATCCCGTCTATTTTCCTCATCAATTCTTCTCTTATTTCCCTAACCAGGTTATATTCTTCTTCGCTCACCCGTAAAACCACTCGCCCCCGGTTGCTCAGCTTTTTCAAAGCCTTCTCCACCAGACGTTCGATAAATGGTTCTCTTTCTGCCTCCCTTTCTATAATTTTCCGGGCAATAACAAAGCTAAGTTCCAGAAGAGGCTCTTTCATTTTTTCTATCATTTCTTCTCGATAATTATAAATCTCTAAAAGCTCTTGCTCCCAAACAGCCATCTTCTCCTGCCATTCTTTGTGTACCTCTTCTCTTCCTATTCTTCTGCCTTCCTCCAGCCCTTCTCTTCGAGCTCTATCTTCTATTTCTTTTCTTTTAGATTCCGCTTCTTCCAGTATCTCCTGAGCTTTTCTTTTCGCTTCTTCAATAATAAGGCTTCTTTCTTCCTGAAATTTATCTTCGTTCTCCCTTTCTTCTTCCTTTACTACCATTTTCCCATCGTCCTGTTCTTCTTCTCCTACCAGGAATAGTTCAGGGAGAAATTCCACTTCTTTGTAAAGCCTAAACAAAGATCTCATCCTCCCCTCCGCCACGGACAATTATAATTTCACCTGCTTCTTCCAGGCGGCGAATGGTGTTGACAATCTTCTGTTGAGCCTCGTTAACTACCCGCGCTCTCACCGGACCCATGTACTCCATATCTTCTTTAATCATCTGTGCTGCTCTCTGAGAAACATTGTGGAAAATTTTATCTTGTAGCTCTGGAGAGGCACCTTTCAAAGCCAGAGCTAAATCTTTCATATCCACCTGTCTTAACACCAGTTGTATTGCTCGATCATCCAGAGTTATAATATCCTCAAAGACAAACATCTCCGATTTAATTTCTTCTGCCAGCTCTGGATCTCTCTCTTCTAGAGCTTCCAAAATGCTCCTTTCTGTTCCTCTATCACTCTTATTCAAAATCTCCACCAGCTTTTTCTTCCCCCCCACTCTGGTAAAATCCTGGGTAGTAAGGAAATTAGAAATTTTTCTCTCCAAAACTGCCTCAATCTCTTTAACTATTTCTGGAGAGGTTCGATCCATAAGAGCTACCCTCATAGCTACTTCCCCTCGCACACTTTCAGGAAGATTTCCCAAAACCACCGCTGCTTGTTCCGGTCTTAAATAGGAAAGGATTAAAGCAATAGTTTGAGGATGCTCATTTTGAATGAAATTCACGAGCTGCAGCGGGTCAGCCCGGCGCAAAGATTCAAAGGGAGTAATTTCTAAAGTGGCAGAGAGCCGGCTGATAATTTCTTGAGCCCTGTGAGGGCCTAAGGCTCTCTCTAAGAGTTGCCGGGCGTAATCTACGCCTCCCTGGGAAATATATTGTTGAGCTAAAGCCAGATGATAAAATTCACCAATAACTTCCTCTCGCAATTCCGGAGAAACTTTTTCCAGAGTGGCTATTTCCAGGGTTATATCTTCTATCTCTTCATCGGTAAGCCTTTTTAAGATTTGAGCAGCCAGATCCGGCCCCAGACTCACAAGGAGAATGGCCGCTTTTTGTCTGCCAGTAAGTGACCTACGCTGAACGATAGACATAAGCTAATCCTCATGTAACCAGCTTCTCAGAAGTTTGACCGCATCTTCCGGACTGGTGTGTACTAATTTTTTGATATCTTCTTCCATTCTTTTTTGCACTTCCATTTTTACCTTTTCCTCGGGGCTAAGTTCCACCGGCCTAATAGGAGGTAATCTTTCCTCTTCATATCTTTCTTCTTCTTCATAAAATTCTGCCATCACTCTTTCGGGAAGAGTAGCAGAAACCAGTATTCTTCTTCCCAGAGAGTACATCAAAAAGATTAAAAGCGCTATTAACCCATACTTAGCTAAAAGCTCTATCCACCTCATCATATTCTGAGAAGCTAAAGCTTTCTTTTCTTCTTCTTGCATCTCTCGATTGAAAGGAAGAGATTCCACAATCAGCATATCTCCTCGTTCTTCACTCAAGCCTGCTGCTGCCTTAACTACCCCTTCTATCTTTTCCACTTGTTCAGGAGGAAGATCGCCATCCACGAGCACTGCTACCGAAAGCCTGGTAATTTTCCCCGGAGAAGAAGCAAATTTCTCCATCACCCGGTTAATCTCATAGTTCACTGTCGACTCCCGACGGGTATAGTCGCTGGTTTCTCCCGTTTCCTGGCTTTCTTCACCATAGACAGGAATATTAGAGGCTACTCCCGGAACACCCCCTGGAACAGCAATTCCCCCTCGATACTTTTCTTCTGTCTCCTGAGTGCTTCTCGCTACTCCTTCTCCTCCTCTTATCGGCTCAAAGGTTTCCTTCTGACCCTCTCGCTGTTCAAAATCCAAATCAGCACTCACCCGTACCACCGCCTGATGGTAGCCCAGAGCGCTCTCCAGCATAGATTGGATCCTATTTGTAAGAGTTGTCTCTACTTCCTTTTTCATTTCTAACTGAGTAGCAGTAAGACGAGATAAAGTTGCCCAACTGGAGTCATCTCCACTACCACTAGCTAAAACGTTTCCTCGATCATCGATAATAGCTACTCGATTAGGATTTAAACCTTCTACACTATTGGCTACTAAATTAGTAATAGCTTCTATCTGAGCGTCCTGCAAAGTGGCTCCAGAGCGGAGCTTTAGAACCACTGAAGCAGTGGGTGGCTTTTCTTCTTCAGCGAAAAGCCGCTCTTCCGGAACTGCAAGATGCACCCGGGCTCCTTCCACTTCTTTGAGCTCCATGATGGTTCTTTCCAGCTCCCCCTGCAAAGCTCGTTGATAGTTAACTTTCTGTAAAAAACTGGTAAGACCAAAAGTATTTTTATCAAAAATCTCAAAACCTGCTCCCCGAGCAGGTAAACCCTCTTGAGCTAACTTCATTCGCGCTTCGTAAACTCTATCTTGGGGAACCAGAATTTTAGTTCCTCCACCGGAGAGTTCATAAGGAATACCCAGTTCTTTCAATTTATCCACTACTTCTCCTGCTTCTTCTACCGATAGGTTTTGAAATAGAGGAGCATAATCTGGTTTCCCAGCATAAAGAAAGAGAGTAACCAACCCTGCCACCAAAACAGTAGAAATAAGCAAAAGCAATAATCTTTGCCCCTGGTCCATTCCTTCCCAGGTTTTTTTTGCCTGTTCAGCAAAGTCAGCTAATGGATTCTTCATAAATCGTTTACACCTGCATACGCATTATTTCTTGATAGGCTTCTACTACTTTATTCCTCACCTGCACTGCAATCCCCAGAGCTAAATCGGCTTTTTCCAGAGCTATAAAAGCGTTATGGATATCTTCCTCTCCTTGTGCTACCTTTTCTACCATCTGGTCCGCCTCAACCTGCAACTTGTTTACTTTTTGCAAAGCTTGATTTAAATATTCTCCAAATCCTCCAGCTCCTCGAGAAAGACCAGAAATTTCTTCCTCCCAACCCAGAGAAAGAGAAGATATGTTGTTTTCTATTCTCATTTTCTAATCCCTCATTCTCGACCAATATTTAGAGCGCTGCTCATCATACTTTTGGTAGCATTTAACGCTGCTATGTTAGCTTCATAAGCCCGGGTAGCAGCCAGCATGTCCACCATTTCATTCACCAAAACTACGTTAGGGTACTCCACCCACCCATCTGCATTGGCATCAGGGTGCTCAGGCTGGTAAATTAACTGCGAGGGGGTGGAGAGATCTTCCTGGATTCTATTTACTCTCACCCCTCCATTTTTTGCCACCTCAAATACCACCACTTTTCTTCGGTATGGTCCTCCACCTTGTGTTCTAGTGGTATCAGCATTAGCCACATTGGAAGATATAATATCCATTCGTAAACGTTCAGCAGTAAGAGCTGAAGCACTGACATCGAAATTTCGGAATATTTTCACCTCATCGTACCTCCCGGACCACTGTTTTCAATAAACCAAATTTTTTTGAAACCATGCGAGTTAGGGTTTGATAATAGAGAGTATTTTCCAAAATCAAAGTCATTTCCTTTTCCATATCTACTCCTCCTCCGTCTTGGCGCACTGAATATTCCTCCACCCCCTTATTAATTGACTCTTCTCCTTTCCCCGGCATCAGGTGATCAGGATGAGTTCGCCATAAATTTCCCTTTTTTTCACTTTCTCTCAAATAAGTTTCAAAGCTTACATCCTGGCGCTGGTAGCCAGGAGTCTCGACATTAGCCACATTGTCTATCAATAAGTTCTGCCGAGCTAAAGATAAATCCAGGCCTTTTTCTAAAGTTCTAAAAACTGGATCTTGAATAATCTCGTTTCTCATTTTCTGCACCTCGGGCTTTTGCTTTCAACTGTTTAG
>JAKPIQ010000031.1 GCA_029549715.1 Candidatus Atribacteria bacterium
GAGATAGCAAGGTAGTGGTATCCTCACAGCATCTCACTCCCCCGTTTTCCATATAAAGTACGGTGTGATATCCAGAATTAAGAGCTTCTCCTGTAGCTTGTTTAAGCACCTTAGATACGCTTATATAGGCATTAGTGCTGAGTCTCAAGAGATGATGTATGAAGTCCGGGTCATCGTATATATCAGTGAACAAGGTGTTGCCATATGTGAGATGAGCTATATCAAGAGGTCCCTGGGTGTCTGAAAGGTAAACCCTAGCTTTCCCGTTAAGTTTTTCTTGGAAATAATCTATATACTCTATTGCCCGGGGGATGAGTCCTCTTGTTCTAACAAATTCTTCGGTAATCTCTTGCGATTCTGTGGACATTATAGCTTCTTTGGGGAGACACTCCTTTAACCAGGGCATCTGGTCCTCAAGCACCAGCTGCTGGAGCCCGAAAACCGTGGGGACAAAGCCTGTTCCGAGGTTGGCCCGCATGGAAAGCTGGCCATCTCCAGGCATTCTTGCTCTTCCTATAAGTTCCCATAGATGCATAACCAGCATTTTCTCCGGATCGTAAAATTGTTCTTTGAAGTTATAAGAAGGAAATGGTTCTTTTTCCGGGACATATGCGGGTGGGAGAATTATGGGTATGTAGTCAGGCTCCTCACCTCTCCATACCTTAGCCTGTCGCGCTCTACCGAGCTCTATGCGTTTTAGGTCGGGGTGTAATAAATCTAAAGCATATTCAAGTTCTGGTAACATTATAGCCTCCTTTGGCCTTCTTGAATTATTGAGGTGGTTAATTGCCCTCATTTCAAGATGAGGGGAAAATTCTGGTTAGAACCTCGCCTTCATTTTTTTATCATGCCCTCTTTTCTCGGCGGTTAGTGGTTCATGCTTTAAGATTCATTTTAACAGGATAAGGGACAAATGTCAGGTCGGTATCTTTTCTATTGTAAGTATCTTGCAAAACCGCGGCAGTTCCTCTCTCTTGTGCTCTCTCATCTTTTATGCCATAGCTCTATTGCAGGATAACCCCGGGATGTCTGGAGGGCTGCTACCCTTTGCGCGACTCTCTCATTATCTCTTTTGTATTTTACACCGGGGTTGTATAATTGCACATAGAAAGAGAGGTGTTTCTATGTCTAAACTGGTAAAAGAGTTTAGGGAATTCGCCCATCGAGGGAATATTATCGATTTAGCAATAGGTATTGCCATAGGAGGCGCTTTTGGAGCACTGGTTCAATCTCTGGTTGCCGATTTGATCATGCCCCCTATAGGGCTCCTTCTGGGGGAAATAGACTTTTCCAACCTTTTTATAGTGTTGAAATCAGGCACTCCCCCCGGGCCCTATTTAACTCTGGCTAGCGCCAAAGAAGCAGGAGCGGTGACCATTAATTTGGGATTATTTATCAACCACCTGGTTTCTTTCCTGATAATCTCTTTTGCTCTATTTTTAGTAGTAAAGACAATCACCCAGCTTCAAATGAAAGAAGAAGCTCCTGCTCCTGCACCGACTACTAAAGAATGCCCTTATTGCCACACCAGCATCCCTGTTAAAGCTATTCGCTGTCCTAACTGTACTTCTCAGCTATGAAAAAATCAAGAGGCGGTGTTTCTTAAAGCGCCCGAGCGGAAGCTGGGAGGTCTTATC
>JAKPIQ010000092.1 GCA_029549715.1 Candidatus Atribacteria bacterium
GCCATCATATAACGAGCATCTTCTTGAGGTATTCCCAGATTTACTAGCTCCTGATAAATTTTTTTATCTTCTTCTATGGCTTCACTAAATAGTTTTTTAGCTTCTGGATTCTCAGCAATAGAGGGAGGAATTATAAAGTTGACTTCTTTCATAGAGACATAACGTTGACTCTGCTGAGAATAAGAGGCGAGGCGATGTCTCACCAGCTGGTGGGAAGTGACTCGCGATATACCTTCAATAGAGAAGGTAAAAGAAGCATGTTCCAGTATTGATTCGTGGCCTCGTCCGACTAGTTCCCGAATCAAGTGTTGAGCTCGCTGGGGGGAAATATTCTCGGGAATTTTAGTACTGTAACAGGTGCGAGCAGCCAGAGCAACAGTGATTTCGGGATCAGGTGTATGGTTTAAAAGAGTTACTTTCATCGTCGAAGAGTCAGGTAACTATAAAATATAGCGACCTGAGGAGGCGAAAATTAATAGTTGTCCCCGTATTTATTACGGAATTTCTCTACTCTTCCTGCGGTATCTACTAACTTTTGTTGTCCGGTAAAGAAAGGATGGCATTTGGAGCAAATCTCTACTCTGATTTCAGGAAATTTGGTAGAACGAGTAACAAAAGTGTTGCCGCAGGCGCAGATTACTCGAGTTTCTTTATATTCAGGATGAATATCCCTTTTCATAGCTTTCTATCACCTCTCTTTAAGAATGGAACTAATTATAGCAAATAGTTCTTCTCTCTGTCAAAACCAGAGAAAGGCTGTTTGAAAAATCCTGACTTTGACAAAAACATAATTCTTTCTTATACGCTCTTGAATCACTCCCTTATACTGAGGGATGCTTTTCCCTTAGTGTTTTTCTATTCTTTTATTTTTTTCTTTTAATCTTATGCCGTAGACTATCTGTTTTTCCTCCCTCAGTAGCCTTTTCTTTTTTTGGAGGACTATAAGGGAGGTTCTTTTCCCCCCTTATAGTTGATAAACACATTCAGGAATGACAGGCAAGGGGGTGATAAGAGCGTTTAGGAATGACGGGTGTCAAGGATTCTTGCGGTGGCAGAGGAGGGTCCTTGTGGTAACGGGAAAGAAACGGCAATCCCTCCAGATGGTCATCGCGAGCGCGAACAGCTTGGTGTCGCTCTCCTCAATCTGTCATCGCGAGCACGGCTTTCTGCCGTGCGTGGCGATCCCGGGCTTTTAGCACGATGTAACTTGCTCTTTAAAACGAGAGAAGGAGTCTACCCCTCGTCATTCCCGAAATCTTCAATCGGGAATCCAGATATTTTTGTTCTGAAACAATTTAGATTCCTGATAGAAACATTCAGGAATGACGGATACGGAGGTCTTTCCCCTCCGTGTTGTCTTTGATCTTGATCTCTTTCTTTTGCCTTCTTTGCTTTTTGGGGTTATAGGGGGAGTATTTTCTCCCTATTGACTGGTTTATAAAGGGGCACTTCCCTTTATTGTTTACCGTAGGCTGTCTAAATGAGGCATAGAGGTAGGGCGGTAGGTAATAGAATTTTAAAACAACATCCTAAAGCCGGGAAAAGGCTCGACTATAGAAGACTGGCACTTTACTCGGAATTTAACTACCTGAAGAAAGTTGATATTCCTGAGTATTGTGGACTTAAAAGAAAGATAAAAATTTGACCGAGGCAAGATTTGTGCTATAATTCGGGTACGGAATGGTTTCAGGTGGTTTTACCTTAATAGGGAAGCTCGGTGAAAATCCGGCACGGTCCCGCCACTGTAACCGGGGAGCGAGTTGCTAAGGCCACTGACGAAAGTTGGGAAGGCGCAACGAGCGGAGATCCGGAAGTCAGGAGACCTGCCTGAAATTATCCCAGCCACTCTTCGTGGAAAGAGGAGGTGGGAAAATTTCCTGGATTCCGCCCCAGAAAAGAGGATAGTCCCTCTCTTCCCCCCTCCTCCACTATAA
>JAKPIQ010000113.1 GCA_029549715.1 Candidatus Atribacteria bacterium
ACTTTGTATTTTTCAGAGATCTCTTTTGTAATCTTTTCATCAATATCTGATACGGCTGTAAGTTCTGCCTCCGGTAGCTCTCTAACAAACCTGACATGCTGTTGGCCCATCCCTCCTAAACCAATAATTCCCATTCTTACCTTTTTCACATTTCTTCCTCCCAGATTTTAGTTATGTATTCACGTACTTGCTTAACCTGCGTAGCGAAATTGTTAAATCGACCTCCATTGTCTTCCACCGTAATTCTACCTTGATAGCCTATTTGTTTTAAATACTGGAAGAATTTTTTGTGGAGAAATCTTTTGGGATAAGGATTTACTCCTTCAATGTCGGGAACCGGGATATGAACATGAACTAATTCGCTTTGTGCCTGATAGATATCATCAAATGGTTCCTCCTCCTCGGTAAGATGGAAGAGGTCGACTAACAGCTTTATTTCTGGTTGCTTCACTTCCCGTACCAATTTTAGCCCCTCCAGCAGAGTATTTACTGTGTTTGTTGCTTTGCTGTTGAGAGGCTCGATGGCCACCGTAATTCCATTCTTTCTTGCTTCCTTAGCTAAAAATCGGCAAAATTCAATTATTTGAGAGTTTGCTTCATCGGCTGAGAAACCATCCGGGATTTCTCTTGCTTTTCCGCTACCAAAGACCACAATTTCACCGCCGAGCTCCGCAACTCTTTCGAGGGCAGTCTCAACATAATTTGTAAGCCTGAGGGGGGATACCTCTGGTCCTGTTACTTTTAGATCACCGGGCAAGAAATTGTTAAACGCTTCTGGCTTTAGTCCGGTGGAAAGAATCTCCTTCTTCAGTTCCTTAAATTCTGTGTCAGTTATTTTTTCAGGGTTTAGCCCCACTACAGGTAATTCTATATAGTCGTAGCCTGCCTCTTGCAACACCGTAATTTTATCAATTTCCATGCCTAGGCAACAACCAAATTTCATATTTCTATCCCTTCCTTCCTGGACTATTTTGATGAACTCCTTATGAGGCCATTTATCAAGGCTCTTCCAGCCCTTCTTTTTCTGTTTCCTGATTCCGAAGATATCTTGATATCCTTTACTCTTTCAGAGGTTAGACAACTCACTAAATCAGCATTTCCTTCTCCAAAACTGCAAGGATTACTTTTTCATCCTTTTTTAAAGTTTTATAGATTTGGTAAAAGAAGCGACTCCTTTGCGCTCCTTCTTCTGCGCTGTGACGTTATGACCTGCGCCTCCTTGAGCTATCGTTAGTGCAAGTACCGAGAGAGATGTCTTTTCTCTCTCGGTAAGAAAAAAACCACTTTTTGAAAAAATTTCCAAGTGTTATTTAGTGGTCAACCCCCAGCTTAGCATATGCTCTAAGCTGATTTTAATTGCATCCCATATTGGATAGAGGGGGGATTGATCTAACTCTACCATAGCGTATATTACTCCTGCTTTTTCACATGCTTTTACTATAGCTGGCCAATTTAGATTTCCCTCTCCTATAGGCATCATCACTTGTTGGTTATCTTTTATCCCCATATCTTTGAGATGGCATATGGGCATCTTATTACTAAATCTTTCTATCCAGTAAGCAGGATCTCCTCCACCATACTGTACCCAATAGGTATCTATCTCCATACCCAGTATATCAGGATCAGCATGTTCAAAAAGGATCTCTAATCCCAGCTTTTTGTCGTATTTTTCGAATTCTATTCCGTGATTGTGGTAGAGTAGCGTCAGTCCCTCTTTTTTCATAATCTCTCCTACTTTATTAAACTCCTCAGCCACTTTCTTATAACCTTCTGCATTATGAAGCTCTCTGGGCAACCCTGGACACACCACATATGGTGCCGACAGAATTTTATGTTCCTCTATTACTTCTTCTGTTTCCTCTATAATCCTGTTGTAGTCTTGATGGGTAGTGGGAGCTTGTATTCCCAGGTCGTCTAAGATTTTTTTTAACTCTTTAGTATCTATTGGACCTACCCCGGAAACTTGAACAAACTGATATCCTATCTCTTTAACTCTCTTTAGAGAATCTACTATATCTTGGGGAGTTTTACAAAATTCCCTCAAGGTGTACAGCTGAAGTCCTGCTATCATCTTTTCACATCTCCCTTTTTAAGATATTTGGTGATTGAATTTTTAATCAAATTTCCTGGACTAAAATCGGCATCTCTGTTGCCGTTGCTTAACGTACCATACCCCACTTGTCAAATTGTGTCAACCTATTTTTGGCTCTATGTCCCTTGGGTAGCCGCGGTAAATACCGCCGTTCTTTTTCCTAATTTCCCGGCGATTATTACAAGCTTGTAGCACCATAGCGTGGCGATCTTGCTTTTTGGGGTGACAATTAAAAGACACGATAAGAGTGGTCTCTCTTTCTGTTACCAACCTTTATGCAGATAGCTTAGCTCAACTTCCTAATTTTCCCGACCGGTAGGCTGATAAGTAATTCATACAGAATTCATCATAACCCAGCAGCGCTGAAGCAGCATAGATACTACTCATCATTTCCTGATCCAGGGGGTCGATAATAGAAGCGTCTAAGCCATAACCCAGGGCTAAAACGAGAAAAGTGCGATTTAATAGCCTTCGATTGGGCATGCCATAAGAGATGTTGCTGAGGCCACATATAGTTTGAACTTCATCGTATTTTTCTTTTACTGCTTTCACTGTTTCCAGGAAAACCTTCCCCTGATAGTGGTCGGTGCCAATGGGCACTACCAGGGGGTCTACAAAAAGTTTATCTCTTCCAATTTTGTAGCGATCTACTGCTTCTACCAGCTTATCTACCAACTTTATACGGTCCTCTACAGTTTGAGGAATTCCTCCTTCCCCCATAGCCAGACCTACCACCAGAGCATTATAATCTTTAGCCAAAGGTAGAATGGCTTTTATCCTCTCTTCTTCAGCGGTAAAAGAATTAATCATTACCTCTTTTTTACGATAAACTCGTAAAGCCCGGGCCAAAGCCTGATCATTGGCCGAATCGAGAGAAAGGGGGATACCCACCTCATCCTGAATTAATTCTACCAGCCACGGTAGGTTTTCTATTTCCTGGCTGGCTTCAGTTCCAGCATTTACATCTATAAAGTGAGCTCCTGCTGCTTCCTGTTTTTTAGCTTCTTGGATAAAAAAGGCTTCGTCTTTTCTCTGTAAAGCTTCTCGAACGGATTTTCGAGTAGCGTTAATTCTTTCTGCTACTATTAACATAATTTTCTTCCTCCTCTTGGGGTAAAAGTAGTTGGTGAGCGAAAAGGGGGGCAAGGTAAAAAGAACCAGCCACCACTAAAGGTAACTTCTCCTCTTGAGCAAATTGAAAAGCTAAGTCCCGGGCTTGAAAAAGGTCTTTAACTATTTCTACCTCTATACCTTCTCCCGCTAGGTAAGGGGATATTATCTGGGGAAGGATAGCTTTGGGGTTTAGAGGTAGAGTGAGGAAAACGCGCGAAGCAAATCCTTTTAGTTCTTGAGTTATGCCTTTGTAGTCTTTTTTCTCTAAAAGACCGAGCAGGAACACTGCTTTTTTCACTCCCCAAAAATCCTGGAGAGTCTTAATCAATTGGGAAAAAGAGGCCTGATTATGGGCTACATCAAATACTACTAAGGGTTCTGGAGAGATAATCTGGATTCTACCTGGCCAATATAAGTCCTGCAGTGCTTTTTCCAGTTTGTGCTGGTCAAAAGGTAAACCCCATTCTCGAGCGGCGAGAAGTGCAGTAAGGAAATTAGCTACCTGATGGTCTCCTAACAGAGAAAGATGGGAGACACTCTCTCCCCAATCCTTTACCGAGAAAGAAAAAAGGGAGCCGCTTTCCCCTCGAGATAAAATTTGCCATCGGCATTCCTTTTCGGTCTCCTTAACCGGTGATCCTTTTTCTCCAGCCTTCCTCAAGATGGTTTCTCGGGCTTCTTTTTCCTGAGGAGAGAGAACTAATTTAACCCCTTTCCTTAAAATTCCCGCTTTTTCTTGAGCGATGGCAGAAAGAGTATTGCCCAGAACATTGGTATGGTCGAAACTAATAGGAGTGATGACGGTGAGCTGAGGCTCACAAACGTTAGTGGCGTCCAACCTTCCCCCCAATCCCACTTCTATTACTGCCACATCTACTTTTTTCCGAGAAAAATAGAGAAAAGCCAGAGCTACAGCAACTTCAAAGTAGGTAGGTCTTCCCCATGGGGAGCTCCTCATTCCCTCTACCACTGGTTTTATTTCCTCAACAAGATTTGCCAAATCCTGAGCGGGGATCAGGCTACCCTCTAATCGTATTCTTTCCCGAAAAGTTAAAAGATGAGGTTTAGTATAAAAGCCACATTTCCATCCCCAGGCTCGAAATATGCGCTCCAGAAAATAAGCAGTGCTCCCCTTTCCTTTGGTTCCTGCTACGAGAATGGAGGGGAAGTCGTTCTGGGGGTTATCCAATCTATTAACCAGTTCTCTCATTCTAGAGAGCTTTAAATCAGAATA
Organism: Candidatus Atribacteria bacterium; assembly: GCA_029549715.1. Classification (GTDB taxonomy): domain Bacteria; phylum Atribacterota; class Atribacteria; order Atribacterales; family Caldatribacteriaceae; genus Sordicultor. Next base: position 4,440 of record JAKPIQ010000113.1, read on the forward strand.
GGAAAAACCAACTCTTTCATAGTTAACTAAACCATAGAGATATTCTACTGCCTCTTTGTAAGTCAAAGTTATTCCCTCTTTTCCTCTTTAATATTCTTCCGGTAAGTTCTGTAATATCTCATAAGAAAAAACCGGTCCCTCCTCGCAAACATAGAAAGGCCCGATATTACACCGGCCACATTTCCCCAGACCACACTTCATTTTCATCTCCAGAGTGGTGATTATCTGAGAAGGAGAAAAACCCATCTCCAGAAGAGATTTAATGGTAAATTTTATCATAATCGGGGGACCACAAACTATACTTTTCCACTCCTCCGCCTTTATTTTTACCTCTTCTTTCAGCACTTGAGGCACCAACCCTACTTTTCCCCTCCAGGAATTATCTCCTCGATCCACAGTAACGAGGAGATGGAGGTCTTCCCTTCCTCCCCATTTTTCTAACTCCCACTTAAAGACCAGATCCTCGGGACTTCTTGCTCCGTAAACAATGAGTATTTCTCCAAATTCTCCCCGGTGCTGAGGAGAAAGAACGTAGTTAATGAGAGAACGTAAAGGAGCCAGCCCGATCCCTCCTCCCACAAAAAGGAGATTATGGTTTTTTAGCTCCTCTATGGGGAAGCCGTTTCCATAGGGGCCTCGCACTCCTATCTCTTCTCCCTGGTTCATCCGATGCAGAGCAGTGGTCACCGTTCCTATCCTTTTAATGCTGAACTCTAAAATTTCTCCATCAGTGGGAGAAGAAGTTATAGAAAAAGGAGCTTCTCCTCTCCCCGGAACAAATACTTCAGCAAATTGCCCGGGAAGATAGGAAAAGATTGAGTTCCCTCGCAAGCGGAAAGTCTTAATATCTCTGGTTTCTTCTATGATTTCCACTATAGGTAAAAGAAGAGGTAGATAAGGATTATTAACTTCAAGTTCTGAGGCGGTCAATTTTTTCCACCATCCTCTCAATAGCTTCTCGAATGTCCCAGTTTACCGGGCACTTCTCTACGCACACTCCACAACCTACGCAGGCAAAATTTCCTTCTCGCTCTGGAAAATAGGAAAATTTGTGCATCACTCGTTGCCTCACTCGCTCTTTTCC
>JAKPIQ010000114.1 GCA_029549715.1 Candidatus Atribacteria bacterium
CCAATTCAGCAAAGTGGAGGGAGAAAAACTGGAGGTAGTGGCTTTTCATCCGGAAAAAGATGAGGAGATAGCTAAAGATATAGCTCAATACCTGGGGTGTCATTGTGTTATCCTTTCCCATTTCTCTCAAATAATTCCCTATTTTGAAAAGTTAAAAGCGGTTTTTACTCTCCGTTTGCACCCTGCCATTTTAGCTACTTTGTTAGATATTCCCTGGTTTGCCTTAAACTTAGATCCTAAAATCCAGGCCTTCTCTCGGTGGTGGGAAGAGGAAAACCTTCTTTCTTTTTCTGAGCTGGAAGAAAATAAATTAGGAGAAATTTATTGGAAAAAAGATGCTTTAATAGAGAGAGGAAAAGAAGTGAAAAGAGAACTGGCAGAAAAATCAGAGGAGAGCATAAAAATATTGAGGGAGTTTTTACAGAACGCGGAGAGAGGGAAGTGAAAGTTACCACTCGTGAGCTTTTTGGTTTTTCTTTCTACGATTGTTGTTTATCTGAACTTTTGGAAGTGTTGGAAAATAAGATAGAAGAAAAGGAAAAAGTACAAGTGGTGACCGCCAATCCCGAAATTTTAGCCCGGGGGTTCCAGGAAGAAGAGTTTAATCAAGTGCTGAAGGAAGCGGAAATTGTGGTAGCTGATGGGATAGGAGTGGTGATGGCTTCCCGCTTTTTAGGAGAAGCACTAAGCCACCGTTTGCCCGGAGTGGAAATAGGGGAGGCTCTTATGGTGCGGGGAGAGGAGAAAGGATGGCGATTTTATTTCCTGGGGGGAAAAGAAGAAGTGGTAGAAAAAGCAGTGAAAGAGCTAAAAGTAAAATATCCCCGCCTTGATGTTGGTGGTTTTCATCACGGATACTTTGGAGAGGATGAAGAGATTATAGAAGATATCAATCGAGTTAATCCCCATATACTCCTCGTGGGTTTGGGCTCCCCTCGCCAGGAATGCTGGATTCAGGGAAATCGGGAAAGAATAAATGCTCTGGTGATGATGGGAGTGGGAGGAAGTTTTGATGTGTGGAGCGGAACCAAAAAAAGGGCTCCCCGATGGATGAGAAAACTGAATTTAGAGTGGGCATATCGCATCATTTGTGAACCACAACGCCTGCGGCGAGTTGTCCCTGCTTTTTTTAATTTTGCCCAGCTGGTATGGAAAGAGAAGAGAGGCCAGATGGTATAATACCGGATAAGAGGGAATAAAGTGGAATTTCTGGAATTCAAAAAAGTCTATAAGGTCTACCCCACAGGGGTAAGAGCCCTGGATAATGTAAATCTTTCCATAGAAAAAGGAGAATTTGTTTTTCTCTGGGGAGCCACCGGAGCAGGAAAAACTACTCTGATGAAGCTCATTACCCGGGAGGAGTTGCCTACTTCGGGAGAGGTATGGTTGGAAGGATGCGAAATTAGTGCTCTGGAAGACCGTTATTTGCCTATTTTGCGCCGCAACTTAGGGGTGGTGTTCCAGGATTTGAAGTTAGTACCGCACTGGACGGTTTATGAAAATCTTATTTCTCCCCTCCAGGTTCTGGGAGTGAGAAAGAAATATGCCCATCACCTGGTGGAAGAAATTCTGGATCTGGTTCATTTACAGGATAAAAAGCACCATATAGCGGAATGGCTTTCCGGAGGAGAAAAACAGAAGTTATGTCTGGGCAGAGCCTTAATTCACCGCCCTCATTTAGTTCTGGCTGATGAGCCTACTGGGAATTTAGATGGGGCGACTGCTTTAGAGTTGGTGGGGGCTTTGTTTGAGTTTTCTAAAAAGTTGGGAGCCACGGTGATTATAGCTACTCATAGTGAAGAGCTGATCAGTCAGTTTCCGGCTCGCCTGGTGGTACTAAATAAGGGTAAGATAATTCAATCCTGAGGAGAATAGCTTTTGTCCAAAGATCGAGCTTTTCATCGGCGAGGAATAAAGTCCTCCTATTTAGTGATGGGATTTTTAAGTATATTTTTTACTCAATTGCTTTTAAATCTTTTCATCTTTGGTTATTTAGAATTGCAACAGATGGGAGGAGTATGGCAAAGTAGCTTTGCCATCCAGGCTTTTTTTCGGGAAGGGGTGGCTCCTGAGGTGGTGGAAAAAGTACAGGAGGAAGTCAAAGCCCTGCCTCTTGCAGGAGAAGTAAGGTTAGTTAGTTCAGAAGAAGCTAAAAATAAGTTTTTAGGCTACTTTAGCCTTCAGGAAGAAGATTTGGGTTTAGAAGAAAACCCTTTTCCTCCCTCTTTGGAGGTTCGGGCGAGGAGAGTAGAAGAATTACCTCTTCTGGCTCAGGAGTTAGAAGAGATAGAAGCATTTGAAGAGGTTTTTTATGGAGGAGAAAATACCGAGGCCCTTCTCCGTTTTTATCGCTTTTTCCTTACTGCTGGAGGATTTTTACTTCTGGCCCTTTTTGTTTTTTCCCTTTTAGTGGTTACCGCTGTTATCAGGGCTTCTATCCAGGCCCGAGGAATAGAAATTGAAGTCTGGAGCCTTATAGGGGCTACGAAAAAGTTCATTCGAGCTCCTTTCATCTATCAGGGAATGATGGAAGGATTAAGTGGGGGGGTGGCAGCTTTTTTAGTTAGTTTGGTTTTTTTCCACTTTTTGCTCGATTTTCTTAATACTTCTTTTCCTCTTTTTTTCTGGATAAGCTGGGAAGAGCTGGTTTTGCCTCTGGGAGTGGTAAGTGTTTTGATGGGTAGTTTTTTGGGATTTTTAGGAGCCCTTCTGGCCTGCAACTCGGTAGAGGAGGAAAGCGCTAAATGAGAAAGATTACTTGCTGGACATTGATATTACTGGTTTTACTTTCCTTTGCTCGCCCCGGAGAAGCTCAGGACTTAGAGAAAGAAATTTCTGAGCAGCAAGCCAGGTTAGAGAAACTAAGAAGTGAGCAGTTGAAATTAGACCAGGAGTTGGATAAATTATTGAAGGATGAAAAAAATCTGGTTAAAGAGATAGGAAACTTAGATAAACAGATTGAAAGTCTGGAAAAGAACGCTGCTCAATCCCGAGCTAAAATTCTCCAGCTGGAAGCGGAGAGAGCCGAGCTTCAGAAGGAAATTGAAGCGCTCTCTCAAAAAATAGAGAAAGACAAAGAAAAGGTGAAAGACATTTTAACCCGGGCTTACAAATATAATGGGGGAATTAACTTCTGGCAGTTGCTTGTGACTACCAGCAATCCTGCTCAATGGGAAGAGCAGTGGTTTCTCCTTCGTAAATATTATCAATCTCAGGCTAGTAGCCTTGAGCGGTATTTAGGGGAAAAAGAGTTGAAAGAGAATAAGGAGAAAGAATTGGCGCAGATGATTCGCCTGGAGCTGGTATTGAAAGAGCAAGCTCTTTTGGAAAACGAGAAATTGGCCAAGCTAAAAGATACCCGAGAAAAAATGCGGCAGAAAATTGCCTCGGATAAAAAACAATTTGAGAGAACTAAAAATGAGCTGGTTAAAGCCCAGAAGGAGATGGAGAACTTGATTGCCAAACTACAGAAAGATTTGAAAAAGAGCAGGGAAAGCCAGCTTCCTTCCTCTATTACTCCAGTAAAGCAAGGGCGCCTTTTCTGGCCGGTGCAGGGTACAGTTGTTGAAGGTTTTGGAGAACGGAAAGACCCTCGTTACGGAATTTCCTTTTATAATCCGGGTATAGATATACAGGCGGAAAAAGGGAGCCCGGTTTTTGCTGCTCATGATGGAGTGGTAATTTTAGCTCAAACTCTCCGGGGTTATGGGAAAACTATTCTTTTAGACCATGGGGATATAATAACTATGTATGCACATCTCTCGGAGATAAAAGTGAGGGGCGGGCAGAGAGTAAAAGGAGGAGAGGTTATTGGTGCAGTGGGTGATACGGGTCTTGTGGAAAGACCTCTTCTTCACTTTGAGGTGAGAGTAGGAAGCAGTGCTCGGGAAGAAGACCCCCTCAAATGGCTGAGGTAGGAGAGTGGAAAATGAGAGATAAGAAGGCCTGGTTAATTGGCTGCTTAATTGCTTTATTAATAGTGGTGGTAGTGTGGGGCAATTGGGAAGTTAAGGGAGCTTATGGATCGGGAGAAGATATAAATTTAGAAGAATGGCGGCCTTTTATTGAAACTCTTTTTCTTTTGCGGAATAATTTCTATTCTGATTCACCTCTGGAGGAGAGAGCTCTGATGGAAGAAGCCATCCGGGGATTGTTAAAAGCGACCGGTGATCCTTATGCTCGTTATTTAAATGAGGAGGATTATAAGGTTGAAACTTCAGATAGAGTAGAGGGGGAATTTTCTGGATTGGGTATAGTCATAGCTATCAAGGATGATAAGCTTACCGTTATTTCTCCTTTTCAAGGCTCTCCGGCAGAGAAAGCGGGGATTAAAGCTGGAGATGTCATTGTAGAAATAGATGGGGTGCCAGCTCTGGGCATGTCCTCGGATGAAGCAGTGCGGAGGATGAGGGGAGAGCGGGGGACTTCGGTAACTTTGACTATTCACAGAGAAGGAGAAGAAGAGAACATCGTGGTGGAAGTGGTGAGAGATATAATCAAAATTCAGAGTGTGGAATATGAAGTGCTCTCTGAAGGCATTGGGCTCATTCGTATTTCTGAGTTTCATGGTCGTACTCAAGAGGAGTTAAAAGAAGCCTTGAGCAATCTGCAGATGGGGGGAGTGAAGGGTTTAATCTTAGATTTGCGTAATAACCCCGGTGGGCTTCTGCAGAGCGCAGTTTTAGCTTCAGGTATGTTTGTTCCCCGGGGTAGTTCCCTTTTAATCATAGAAGATGGAGAGGGAGAGAGGGAGGTTATCACCAATTTCATAGATCCGGTATGGAAAGGACCGGTGGTTTTAGTAGTAAACAAGGGGACGGCCAGTGGCGCAGAAATATTAGCCGGGATTTTACGAGTTTATTTAGGTGCACAATTAGTGGGGGAGGAAACTTTTGGTAAAGGAGTGATACAGGAAATTTTTCCTCTTTCTCATGGAGGAGGAGTAATTTTTACCGTTTCTAAATACTACCTTCCCGACGGGACGGATTTAAATGGTAGGGGTTTAGAACCGGATATTGTGGTGAGTGAGGAAGAAGAGCAACTTAAAAAGGCGGAGGAGGAATTACGTAGATTAATCAATGAGAACGCCCTGGTTTCGTAAGCCTGTTCTGTGGATCATTCTTTTTTTATTAGGCTGGAGTTTATTTCTTCTGTGGGGAGAGTGGAAAAAGGGGGAAGAGGTGAGCAACCGTTATCTAACCCTGGCTAAGCTCTATCCTCAAAATGAAGAGAAGTTTCTGGCTCTTTTTCTTCTGGAGGAGATAAAAAAGGACGCACCACTCGAGGTAGTTAATACTCCAGAAGAGGGGGGAAATTGGGAAGTGCAGGTTACTCTTGCCAATCGAGAATCTCGAGAGAAGTTTTCCCAGAAGATGCTGGATTTATTTCAGTTGCTTTCCTCTTTTGGTTTTGTGGTGAAGCAGGAAAGGGAAAGCGAAAGAGACCTCTATTCTATTTTCCGGGGGGTAGAACCCTGGTTCTTTCTGGAAACCTTTATCCCTCGCCGGGCCCAGGTAGCGCTGGTAATTGATGACTTAGGCTACAATCTGGAGATGGCTGAACGTTTTTTGGACCTGCCGGTGAAATTAAACGTTTCTATTTTTCCCCATCTTCCCCTGGCTAAAAAAATTGCTTCTTTAGCTGAAGCAAAGGGGAAAGAGGTTCTCATTCACTTCCCTATGGAGGCCGAAGATGAACGGGAAAATAGTGGAGAGGCAATTTTACTTCGGGTGGGAGAGGGGGAGGAGGAAGTTCGAGAAAAAATAGAAGAGGCTTTGCGGTTAATCCCTCAAGCTAAAGGGATAAACAACCACAAGGGTTCTCGAGCTACCTGTGACTATTTACTGATGAGCTATTTTACGGAGAGCTTGAAGGGACGGGGAGTATATTTTCTGGATAGTTTAACTTCCTCTCATTCTCTGGCTTATCGTTTAGCCGCTCAGAAAGGGATTCCCTCCTTCCGCCGGGATGTGTTTCTGGATGGAGAGCTTTCTGTTTCTTATGTTATCACCCAGCTTCAAAAAACGGTAGAGATAGCCAAAAAGGAGGGACGGGCTATTGCTATTGGTCACCCTAACGAGGTAACTTATCAGGCTATTTACCAATTTGTGAGCAATTTTTCTGAGCCAGGAGTGGAATTTGTTTTTCTTTCAGAAATGGAGGTAAGAAATTGAATTTTGTGGATGACGATAATTGTTTATTCTGTGGAAGCCAAAATCCCTATGGTTTTCATCTGAAATTCGGGCAAGAAAATGGCTTTACCACTACAGAGACTTCAGTTCCCTGGTACTATCAAGGATTCAGGGGGGTAGTACACGGAGGAATAGTGGCAGCTCTTCTGGATGAAGTTATGTCACATAGCTTAGAAAATGCAGGAATAGAGGCAGTAACTGGCACTTTAGAAGCCCGGTACATAAAGCCTCTTTTAACTGAAAAGCCACTCACCGCTCGTGGCCAGGTAGTTAAAGAAGATGGAAGAGTAATAGAGGCGCAAGGAGAAGTAATTCAGGAAGGAGAAGTGGTAGCTCGAGGGAGAGGCATTTTTGTTATACCTCGAGAAAGGAGTGAGAAAATTGGCTGAAGTGAGAACTCGATTTGCTCCCAGCCCTACTGGATTTTTGCATCTGGGAGGAGCAAGGACAGCTCTATTTAATTGGGCCTTGGCCCGAAAAGAAGGTGGAAAGTTTATTTTGAGAATTGAAGATACCGATGTAGCTCGCTCTACTGAAGAAGCAGTAGAGGCGATTTTAGATGGCCTGAGGTGGTTAGGACTGGACTGGGATGAAGGACCCTATTTTCAAAGCCAGCGCCTGGAAATTTATCGAAAATATGCTCTTTTGCTCTGGGAAAAAGGTCTGGCTTATGAGTGCTTCTGCACTCCGGAGGAGTTAGAAGAGAGAAGGGAAAAAACTATGGCCCAGGGGATAAACTGGCGCTATGACCGCAAATGCTGGAACTTAAACGAAGAAGAAAAGGAGAAACTTAAAAGAGAAGGAAGAAAGCCGGTTTTACGCTTTTATATTCCACCGGGGGAGACTACTTTCGTAGACATGTTGCGAGGAGAAGTCCGTTTCCAGAATGAAGAGTTAGATGACTTTGTAATTATGAAATCGGATGGGATGCCCACCTATAATTTTGCTTGCGTAGTAGATGATGCCTTGATGAAAATTTCTCATGTAATTCGGGGTGATGACCATATTTCTAATACCCCCCGGCAAGTTCTACTTTATCAGGCTTTTCGCTTCCCCATCCCTCAATTTGCTCATATTCCCATGATTTTAGGTAAGGATAAAGCTCGTCTGAGCAAAAGGCATGGTTCCCCTTCGGTTACCTATTATCGAGACCAGGGCTATCTTCCTGATGCTCTTTTCAATTATTTAGCTCGTTTGAGCTGGGCCAGTGGAGAAGAGGAGAAAGAAATATTCTCCCGGGAAGAAATAGTGGAGAGATTTTCTCTAGAAAATGTTACCAAACACCCGGCGGTTTTTGATCTGGATAAGCTAAACTGGATGAATAGTGTCTATATCCGCCAGGCAGATAATAAATATCTGTGTTCTATTTTAGAAGAAATTCTGGTACGCAGGGGGCGGATAAAACCAGAAGAAATCACCCCTTCTCATCGAGAGTACTGGGAAAAAGTAATAGCTCTGATGAAAGAGAGGATTAAATACGTAGCCCAGCTGGAAGAAGAAGCCAGCTACTTCTTCACTGAAGAGGTAGAGTTTGACCCCCTTGCGTTTGAGGAGGTTTTACAGCGGGAAGGAGTAGAAGAAATACTAAAAGAGTGTGAGGAAGTGTTGTCTCAAATAGAGGATTTTCGAGCACCGGTTCTCGAGGAAGCAGTGAGAGAAATGGCGAAGGAGCGAGGGATGAAAGCAGCCCAAATTATTCATCCTCTACGGGTGGCAGTATCAGGTAAAAAAGTAGGACCGGGACTTTTTGAACTCCTTGAGGTGCTGGGAAAAGAAAGAGTGATCGGGAGAATCCAGAGAGCCAGGCAGCGAATTAGGGAAACTCGCTCTTCTGGAATTAGCGGTGGTGGGTGAGGTGGAAGAACCCATTGAAATCACGCCTCAGTTCTCAGAAGCTCTCCAGCTTTTAGAAGATACCTCACGTAGTGTTTTTATTACCGGAAAAGCGGGAACAGGAAAATCTACTCTTCTGCAGATTTTTCGTGATAACACTGAAAAGAAAGTGGTAGTTCTGGCTCCTACCGGGGTTGCGGCTTTGAACGTTAGAGGGCAGACCATTCATTCTTTTTTCGGATTCAAACCGGACATAACTGAGGATAAAGTTAAAAAAATTACCAAAGACCGG
>JAKPIQ010000116.1 GCA_029549715.1 Candidatus Atribacteria bacterium
GAATTTCTCTACCAAAGTTGTTATAGAAAGTAGTGCTTTTGGGGGTCTCTTAAAAGATACAACCATTCTTTTCCATCAAAAAGTAGTATATACTATGATCATGAGAAAAAAACATTCCAACCTACCAGTGGTCAAAGCTGACATTTCTCTTCTTTTAGTCAACTTAATATGGGGAGCTACTTTCGTCACCATGAAAAATCTCCTGGAGAGCGTTCCTCCTCTTACCATTCTCTTCTGGAGATTTACTATCGCCACCTGTTTGCTTCTCATTATTTCTCTCTTTTCTCAATGGCACAAAGTCGATTGGCTCGATGGTGTTATCTTAGGAATGTGCCTTTTTGCCGGCTATTTATTTCAAACCTGGGGATTGATATACACCACTCCGGCTCGCTCTGCTTTCATCACCGGCCTAAGTGTTATACTCGTACCACCTTTAGCTTTCTTAGTTCTCAAATCCCGATTTGATCGATTCTCAATAGTAGGGACGGTAATATCTCTTTTTGGCCTGGTGCTTTTAACCTGGCAAAAAGGAGAGGCTCCATCTTCTTTTCTTCTTGGCGATTTTCTCACTCTCCTGGGAGCAGCTGCCTATGCTTTGCAGATAGTACTGGTGGAAAAATTCACTAAAGATAACGAAAGCTTACCCCTCGCCACTATAGAGATGGGAACGGTAGCCCTTTTAAGTTTAGGGTTGGGAGCTTTATTCCGCCAAAGTATGTATCCCTGCTTTTCTGGAGAAGAATGGGGAAGTATCCTATTTTTAGGAATATTTGCCACCGCTTTAGCTTTTACTCTACAAAAAAGGGCTCAAAAACACACCTCCGCCATCCACGCTGGGCTAATATTTGCTTCTGAGCCGGTATTTGCTGCTATTTTTTCCTATTTTCTCTGGCAGGAAAGACTAACACCTCAGACTCTGGGAGGGTGCGCTTTTATATTAGGAGGGATTTTATTCTCCCAGTTAGATTTAGTATTTAATCAACCGATTCCACGTCCTCGACCTTCAGATCAAACTCCAGCCCTTCCACGTAAAGAAGATCTATAATTTTCTGCAAGATAATCTGTTCTTCTGCTCGGCTCAAAGGATTTCCTTTTCGCCTAAAATTAAACAGAACAATTCTCATCATTATTTTCCTCCTCTTCCGAGTTTACTGAGTGTTTCTTCCATCTTATCCATAGCTCGAGCTAATTTTTCTAAAGAATTAGCAAATGATATCCTCAAATAACCTTCTCCATAACCACCAAAAGCAGTTCCAGGTAAAACAGCCACGCCACTCTCTTCCAAAAGATAATCGGCCAGCTCTTTAGAACTCAAACCAAAAGAAGCAATATTGGGAAAGAAATAAAAGGCTCCTTGGGGCTTGGCTATCTTTATCCCTTCAATCTGGGCCATTCTCTTCTCCATAAACTCTCTCCGCCGGCGGAATTCCCGGACCATAGCTCGCACTGATTCTTCCCCATTCAAAAGAGCTTCTACCCCCGCTATCTGAGTAAAGGTACAGGTGCAAGAATTAGAATTAGTAACTAAAAGAGAAAGAGGCTTGGCCCACTCTTCAGGTAAAACAGCATATCCCAACCTCCAACCAGTCATGGCAAAACTTTTGGAAAAAGCATCCAGCATTACAGTTCTTTCTTTCATGCCCGGAAATTGCAGAATGCTTACGTGCTCTTGATCATAAACAATTTCACTATAAACCTCATCGGTAAATACTAATAAATCCTCTTCCCGGGCCAGCCGGGCAATAGCCTCCATATCCTCTTTAGTCAGAACCGAACCGGTAGGGTTATGGGGAGAGTTAATAACTATCATCTTTGTTTTACTGGTAATGAGGCTTTTCAACTCATCTATATCTATTCTAAAATCATTTTCTTCTCTAAGCCGTAGTGGCACTGCCTGGGCTCCTATAAACTCAACAATGGAGCGGTAAGCAGGAAAACCAGGATCAGGATAAATAACTTCGTCTCCTTCTTCCAATAAAAGGAGAAAACTCAAGAAAATAACCGGTTTAGCCCCCGGAGTTATCACTACTTCTTCAGGAAAAACTTCAATACCTCGAGTTCTTCGTAGATAGACACACACTGCTTCTCTCAGCTCATCAATTCCTGCAGAAGGAACATAATGAGTATATCCATCACGAATAGCTTGAATAGCTTTCTATCTGACATTTATAGGTGTATCAAAATCTGGCTCTCCTATCTCCAGATGTATTATTTCTCTACCTTTTTTTTCTAATTTTTGGGCCTGGGCCAGGACTTCAAAAGC
>JAKPIQ010000126.1 GCA_029549715.1 Candidatus Atribacteria bacterium
TCTTGAGCACTTACTTCCTCCATCCACTCTCCTATCCGTCGAGCCATACCCCACCTCATTATTTCCTCTCCCTCACCAGTCATAGATACCGCTCCCCAGGGACAGGCAAAGGTTCCACAACCCACAATGGGAGAATCTCCTACTCTTCCGGGAAGCTGTACTTTCACTCCCCCGGTTGAGGTACCCGCCGCCAAGCCTCCTTTTTCATCTTTGGTTACTGCTCCCACTGTTCCCCAGTGGGTTTCCTGCAATTTCTCCTGGGCTTTTTCTAAATAATAGCGGTAAATAGGGCGTTTCTCTTCTTCTGCTTTGTGAAGGGATTCTTTCCAGGTTTTTATAGTTAATTCTGCTCGAGGATCGTAAGGTTCAAACCCCAAAAGGTGAGCAAATAAATTAGCTCCTTCTCCTACTAAAAGTATATGACGAGTTTGCTCCATTACCGCCCGAGCTACAGAAATGGGGTTTTTGATGTTTTTGATGGCTGCCACTCCTCCGCAGGAATAATCGTCCTTCATAACCCCGGCCGACATTTCTATTTCTCCTAAAAGGTTAGGAAAAGAACCGGTACCAGCATTTAATCGGGGGTCATCTTCTAAAACTTTTACTGCACTTTCCACTCCTTCAATAGCTTCCTTTCCTTTCATCGCCTCTGTAGCTACTTCACAAGCTCGAAGTAGAGCATCAGAAGCCAGAAATTCTTCCTCTGCTAGTCCTCCATGTACCACTATAACCATTTTTATTCTCCCTTCCCTATTTTATTAATAGCCTTATTTAGAAGCTCAAACAACCGCAGATACCGGGATGTGTGGTAATTATAGCACAGAGAGGAGCCACCTATTCTGGTCAGTTTTTTCCGATAAATTTTCGAGTAAGGTAGTCTGTGGTGCTATCTAAACCGGGTTGAGAGCACTGGTTAGTTTATATACTCACCTAAAATTTTAGGTGAGAGTTGGCCACGAGTATAATCTGATATTTCTTTACTCTTTTTACCAAAGAGATGTTTGTAGAACGAAGAATACCGGCTGAGGCATTCTGCACTTGGGATTGTTCAAGATTCTTTTTTTAGGAAACCATTTCAGATTAGGGTCTGGCGCTCTTGGTAAAAAGAAAAAAAAGATTATAATAAACTTGAAGCTTGAAAATTAAGGTTAGAAGGGAGGTAAGAAGTAACTAAGGGATTATTTCGGTTTGAGATAGAGGAAGTTCCTGAAAGGATCAGGCGTTATCCTTTATAGGGGTTTCCGAAGGAGAGCACGTCCAATCTGGGGAGTGATGAAGATATCCCTAAGTAGCAAAACATTAGCTAAGGATGGATTAAGAAGTTGGAAGAGAATTTACATCAAAAAAAGGAGTGTCTTATTCTTATGAAAGAAGTTCGAGCAGCCATAGTGGGAATGGGTATTGGTAGACCTAACGGCTTAGCTATTGCCCGAAACCCCCGGGGTCGGGTAGTGGCTCTTTGCGACTTGGTAGAAGAGCGTATGGAGGATTTTGCTAAAGAACTTCCTGAACCGGTAAAGATGTATACCGATTACAAGGAAATGTGTAAAGACCCGGAGATTGATGCGGTATTTGTAGGTACACCAAATCAGTGGCATGTTCCTATTGCGCTTGAGGCTGTGCGTCAGGGAAAGCACGTATTAGTTACCAAGCCTCTTGCAGATTCT
>JAKPIQ010000142.1 GCA_029549715.1 Candidatus Atribacteria bacterium
TATAAGGACGTTGTGGTAAGATTTAATCGGGAGAGATGACTTTAACCGGTTAAGCGAACAACTACAGATTCTTGAGAAATAAAGGTTTTGTGGGGGCGCAGCTGATGTTGTACGCTTGACTGGCTTAAGAAATCGGCTGTCCAAATCGGTTTATTCCGAACAGAGTTAAATTTAGCTGAAAGTTCCGGGGAAAGGAGGAAGGAAATGAAAGATAAAAAGTTAGCTATACTGGTGGGAGGAGGTCCTGCTCCTGGTATCAATGGAGTTATTGGCTCAGTGACTATTGCTGCTCGAGAAAGGGGTCTTGAAGTAGTAGGGATTTACGATGGATTTAAGTGGATTTCCAGCTCCTCTTTTGACCCTGCAGTGCATTCCGTTCCTTTAGAAATTGCTCAAGTTTCTCGCGTTCACAAGGAGGGAGGCTCTATTCTCCGCACCGCCCGCGATAGTCTGGTAAGCAAAGGGCAAATAGATCAGAACAAAGTGGCCAATGTGAAAAAAGTTATAGAAGAGCTGGGGATAGGGTATCTGGTAACCATTGGTGGGGATGATACTGCTTTTAGCTCCAGTATTGTAGCCCGGGAGATGAAAGGAGAGCTACTGGTAGCTCATGTTCCCAAAACCATTGATAACGATCTTCCTCTTCCCGGCAATATGCCCACTTTTGGTTTCCAGACAGCGCGAGAGGTGGCTACCCAAATATTGAAAAACCTGATGGAGGACGCTAAAACCACCGGTCGCTGGTACATAGTGGTGATGATGGGGCGTTCTGCTGGGCATCTCGCTTTAGGAGCAGGGAAGTCTGCTGGAGCACATCTTACTGTAATTCCCGAGGAGTTTGGAGATAGAACTGTAACGGTGGAAGAAGTATGTGGTATCATCGAGGCTTCTATGATTAAGCGCAAAGCCTCGGGAAGAAGTGACGGAGTAGTAGTGGTGGCCGAAGGGGTAGCTTTGAGATTCGGTGATGTGGAAGAAATAGAAAAAATGCTAGGAAGACCGGTTCCTCGCGACCCTCACGGTCATGTACGCCTGGCTGAGGTGCCATTGGGGACATTGCTAAAAGATGAAGTTACTCGCCGCTTTGAGGCGCGAGGAGAGAAAATCACTATGGTAGCTGAAGATGTAGGGTATGAGCTGAGGTGCGCACCACCTTTAGCTTTTGATATGGAATACACCCGGGAGCTGGGGTATGGAGCGGTGAGCTATCTTTTGAGCCCCGACTACAGTTTAGAGATGAAGAAAAAAGGAGCTATGATCAGCATTTTAGAAGGGAGGCTCAATCCCATTCCCTTCCCGGAGATAATGGATCCGGAAACAGGAAGAACTAAAGTGCGGACGGTGGACATCAATTCCTACTCCTACGAGGTGGCTCGCTCTTATATGATTCGCCTGGAGAAGGAAGACTTAGAAAACGAAGAGATGCTTGCCAAATTAGCTCAAGTTGCTAACCTGAGCAAAGAAGAGCTTAAAGCTCGTTTTAGCAAAATAGTATAAGCTGCCAGGGCCGCTTAAAGCGGCCCTTTTTCCATGACTTCCTTTTTTCGTTATCCTGCCTTCTGGGTAGTAGTTTCTGCGTTAGGGGGCTTCTTTTTGCACAGCTATTTTTCCCTCCCCCTTTTCTGGTTAGTTTTATCTCTGTTCCTTTTTATTCTGGTTGCAGTTTTATCTTTCCGCCGGAACAGACTTTTTTTCTGGAGCATAATAGTGGTGTGGCTGGCAGCGGGGGCTACAGTACATGCTCTGAGTTTTGACTTGCCCCGGGAAATGGTCCTGAGGGAAGAAGGGAAGGCCATTACCATTCAAGGAAATCTAATAGAGAAAAACAACCGTTATTTCATCACCCGAATTTCTAACTTCCCTTCTTATTCTCCTTCACTGCTTCTTCGAGGGGGGGATTTTAAGCCTGAGGAGTGGGGATATAGAGTTTGTATCCATGCTACAGTGCACACTTTCAATTCTTGCTCCAACCCCGGAGTAGTAGATTTTCGCCTTTTTTGGGGAAGGAAAAGAGTTCCTGCTTATCTTGAAGTAGAAAGCTGGGAGGTGATTTCTCCTCCTCGGGGGTGGTTTTCTCTGATGCACCGGGTGGAAGAAAAGAAAAGAGGATTTCTTTCTTCGTGGAAGAAGGAGCTACAAGGTGAATATCCCTGGTTTTCTGCCCTTCTCCTGGGGGTAAAAGAACAGGAGTTTGAGGAAAAGAGGGATTTACTTCAGGAGGTAGGCATCTACCATGCTTTTTGTGTGTCGGGACTGCATCTTGCTCTTCTGGGAGGAATAATCTGGTTTTTCTTGAACCGGATAACTTTCATAAGGCGGTTTTCCTGGATAGGGACTTTATTTTTTACTTTCTGGTATTTGCTCTTTTGTAGCCTCTCTCCTTCTTCCCTTCGAGCCTGGTTCTTTTTGAGCTTAGGTCTCGGGGGGAAAATAAAAGGTCGCCATACTCTTCCTGTCTCTTCTTTATTGATTGCCTTTCTTATCATGTTCTTGCTCCAACCCGAGGTGGTTTATGATGCGGGAGCTCAACTTTCTTTTGCTTCCACCGCCGGCATTCTTTTTTTGATGGATTACGGGGAAAAATTCTGGGATAAAAAACACTTTCTCCTTAAGTATCTGGGGAGAGGAGTTTTTCTCACTTTTAGTGTTTATGTTTTTAACCTCCCCTTTTTGATTTTCTGGGGTTTTTCCTTCTCTTCTCTTTCTCTGTTAGGGAATTTACTGGTTTTGCCTCTCCTAGAAGCTGCTCTGTTTCTCTCTTTTTTGAGCGCCTTTTTAGGCGGGATTGCCTTTCTTCGCCCCCTTTTTGCTTTTCTTTTGCGGAGCGCTCTTCGGGTTTCTCTTCTCATTTCTGCATTTTTAGAAGAGTATGTTCCCCATTTTTTCTGGGATTTTTCCCGGATGCAAAATCAACTATGGGGATGGATTTTCTGGCTTTCACTTCTCGGATTTTTTATGTTCCTCATCAGGCGAGAGAGGAAGGCACTAATACGGGGCTCTGTTCTCATGAGTGCACTTTTAGTGGGGGGACTCTATTTCTTTCTCCCTCCCCCTGTGGAGTTCTGGGTTTTTGATGTAGGACAGGGCTTAGCTACCGGAGTGGTAGAGAAAAATACCATAAACTTCATCGATGCCGGGGGGATAATCAGAAGCTATGGTAATACAGGAGAAGCGATTTTAAAGAAGTTTATCCACTATCGGAGTATAGAAGAAGTAAATCATCTTTTCCTCACCCATTCCCACCGGGACCACGCCGCAGGGGTAGAGCCTTTGCTCGAGATTTTTCCAGATCTTGCGGTGTTAGATTTTCCCTATTGTCCCCATTTTTCTCGCTTTCCCCTTTCTGCTGGTACTCAAGTAGAGGTCTTTCCCATCTACGGTAGAGGAGAAAATGACCAGGCTTTAGTTTTTCGATTGACCTTACCTCATTTACGAATTTTAATTTGTGGAGATATAGAAGAACAAGGAATAAGACAGCTCATGGAATGGGGAGAGGAAAACCTGAAAGCGGAGGTGGTGATACTTCCCCATCATGGAAAATATGTTAGCAATGTGCCCGAACTTCTTTCCCTTTGCCATTGTGAGGTGGCGGTAATTTCTTGTGGAGAAAATAACTACGGGCACCCCAGCCCCAAGACCATAGAGTTGCTTACCGAATTAGATTTACCTTATTTTATAACTCAAAAAGACGGGGCAATTTGTTTTCGTCCTGCACTAAGAAGTTGGGAGGTTAAAAAATTTGGAAAAGGTAGAATTTAAAACCTGGATAGGCCAGGATATAAAAGGCCGGTGCTTCGTTCTGGAGCTCTCAGCGGGAGGAAAATATTTTGAAGACCAGTGCTGGCCGCAAATGGTAGAGAAGCTGGGAGGGGGGAAAGTGGTGAGAATTAAAGGGGAAAGAGAGTGGGAAGAAAAAGGGGAAGAGGCAATTTTACCTTCTCTTTTCGGGGAGAAGAAAATTTTATTACTGGAAGACTTAGAAGAATCTCTGGCTCTAAAAATTAAAAAGACCAGTTCTCCTCATTTTCTGGTGTTTATCTCTTCTGGCTGGAGAGGAGGAAAGGAGTGGGACGATAGCATCTGGGTGAAAGTAGAGCCTCCTCGTGGTGGTTGGGAGGATTTCTGGGAAAAAGAGGCCAGGAGGAGAAAACTATCCTTAGATTACCAGGTTGTTAGATCTCTTTCTCGCTGGAGCAGAGAATACGATTGGGGAGAAGAAGATGTGGAACAGTTTTTAAGCCAGTTCCCTGAGGGAGAAACTGTAAAAATGGAGGATGTGGAACTTTACTTTGAGAAAAACGAGCGGACCCTCCTTTTTCGGTTTCTGGATGCTACAGGGGAGAGAAATCTGGAGAGAGCTACTTTTTATCTTCACTCTCTTTTGGGGGTTGGTTTTCCTCCTTCTTTGCTTTTAACCCATATTGCTCGTCGTTTTCGTCTCCTGTGGCAGGCACAGGAGACCGAGGAAGAAGTGGTAGATTTATGGTCGGGTAGAAAACTCAGCTCTTTTGAGTGGGAAAGGAAAATTCTAAAGAATAAAAATAAATATAACTTAGAAGAAATAAAAAGAGCCTTTGAAGTTCTCTACCAGACTGACAGGGCAATAAAAACCCGGAATCCTGATCCAGAATCCTTACTTTTAGGGATGTTAGTTAAAATCATGGCTGAGTAAGAGAACTGCTCTCTTGAGTGACAGCCTGGTTCAGCTTATTGGTGAGGCGAGATTTAATCCGGGCGGCTTTGTTTTTATGGAAAACCCCTTTGCTCGCTGCCATGTCAACTTTTTTGTACACTCGAGGAAGATAAGAACGAGCTTCTTCTACCATTCCCTCCTCTATAAGTTTGTTAAACTTCTTGATCTCAGTTTTGGTAGCTGATTTAATGCTTTGGTTACGCATTCTTCTCTTTTCGCTTTTTCGCAAATTTTTCCAAGCTGTTTTGGTATTGGGCATTTTCTTTCACCTCTTAAACATTTTTTAGAAAAGACGAAGCTCATTCTACCATGGAGCCCTGACATTTGCAACTGGCACCAGATTGCAGGAGTGGAGCTCTTTTTCTATAT
>JAKPIQ010000148.1 GCA_029549715.1 Candidatus Atribacteria bacterium
AGGAAATAGAAAACTGGGGACTAGAGCTTCCCCAGGTAACAGAAACTGCTCTTCTGGTGAAAAAACAGTTTCCTTATCTCTTTGAGACTCTGCCTCTTTCTCCGAGGGAATTGGTGGAAGAACTATGTTCATAAAATTAGAGCAGGTGTCTTTTACTTATCTATCTGGCACCCCTCTTGCCGTTAAAGCCCTAAAGGATATTAACCTGGAAATTGAGCGGGGAGAGAGCATTGGCATTGTAGGGAGAACTGGTTGTGGTAAATCTACTCTCATCCAGCACTTCAATGCTCTTTTAATTCCAGAGAGTGGTCGGGTGTTAGTGGATGGAGTGGACACCAGCGAGAAGAAAGCTCCCCTGCGGGAGATCAGGCGTCGAGTGGGCCTGGTTTTTCAGTATCCGGAGGATCAGTTTTTTGAAGAATCAGTTTTTCAAGAGGTGGCTTTTGCCCCTCGTAATCTGGGAATAGAAGGAAAGGAATTGGAGGATAGGGTAAAATGGTCTCTCGAGGCAGTGGGTCTGGATTTTGCAACCATTAAAGACCGAAGCCCTTTTGAGCTTTCCGGGGGGCAGATGAGGCGAGTGGCTATCGCCAGCATTCTCTCTATGGAACCGGAGGCTTTAGTTTTAGATGAGCCCACTGCAGGGCTTGATCCGGAAGGAAAAGGAATTATACTAAATCAACTAAAGGAGCTGCAAAAGGAAAAAAACCTGACTCTGATTCTTGTTTCCCACAGCATGGAAGATTTAGCACGAGTGGCACAAAGGCTAATAGTGATGGATGAGGGAAGGATAGAGCTTGACGATGATATCCGAAGGATTTTTTCTCAGGTAGAGCGCATAAAAGAACTGGGTATCTTTCCTCCTGTAACTGCTCAGGTGGCCTGGCTTTTGAGAGAGCGAGGTTTTGATGTTGACCCGGGAGTTTTAACTCCTCGAGAGTTAGCCGAGGAAATCCATCTTAAGGTCTTGGAGGGGAAAAAAGTTAATGTGGGGTAATAGTTTCGCTATTGGTCAGTATGTTCCCCTGAATTCTCCTATACACCGCTTAGATCCCCGGGTAAAGATTGTCTTTGCGGGAATTTCTATTATCGATCTTTTTATCTTACAGGATTGGCTCTCTTTTCTTCTGTGGGGAGGAGTAATATTGCTTTTGGCTTTTCTCTCTCATATCTCGTTCAGTTATCTATTGAAAAGTCTGAGACCCCTTCTTTTTCTTCTTATTCTAACCCTGGTGTTACACTTCTTTTTTACGCCTGGAGAATATATCTGGGAATATGGCTTTTTGCACATCTCCCGGGAGGGGATATCCAAAGGTCTTTTGATTGTGGTGCGGTTATGCCTTTTGATTTTAGTCACCGCTATTTTAACTCTTACTACTTCTCCGGTAGAATTAACCGACGGAATAGAGTACCTGCTTAGCCCTTTGAAAAGGTGGGGATTTCCGGCTCACGAGCTGGCTATGATGATGACCATCGCTCTTCGTTTTATTCCCACTCTTTTAGAAGAAGCAGAGCGGATTTTGAAGGCCCAGACAGCTCGAGGTATGGATTTGGAGTCAGGAGGTCTGGTCCAGAAAGCTAAGAATATGATTCCTCTTTTAGTTCCTCTTTTTGTGAACTCCTTTAAAAGAGCCGACGAGTTGGCCATTGCTATGGAATCTCGATGTTACCGGGGGGGACAGGGGAGAACCAGGTTACGGGTTTTACAACTAAGGGCTCCTGATTATTATTTTCTGATTTTTTCTTTTTCTTTCGTTACTCTGCTCTCAGTGCGTTTTTTTCTCTGATGATCTACCGCAACATCAGTTTAGTATTAGAATATGACGGCTCCAACTATCAAGGCTGGCAGCGCCAGCGCCAAGGAAGAACTATTCAAGGGGTATTAGAAGAAACAGGAAAGAGATTTCTGGGGGAAGAAATCTCCCTTTGTGCTTCAGGCCGGACTGATGCTGGAGTGCATGCAGCAGGACAGGTTGCTTCTTTCTTCACTTCCTCTTCTCTTTCGGTGGAGGTCATGAAGAAGGCTTTTAATGCTCTTCTCCCTCCCGACATAAGAGTAATCAATGTTTTGGAAGCTCCCTCTTCTTTTCATCCTCGAAAAACTGCTACCGGCAAGAGCTATGTTTATGTTTTCTCTCTTGTGCATCCTCCTCCGGTTTTTTGGAAGCCTTTTGTATACTCTTTTTCCTCTTCCAATTTTGATTTAGATCGGGTAAGAGAATGTCTCTCTCTTTTAGAAGGAGCTCATGATTTCACTTCTTTTAGCTCCTCAGGAAAAGTAGATTTCTCCCCGGTTCGGACTATCCATTCTCTCGAGATAGAGGAGAAAAAGTCTGGCCTTCTCCGGCTGTGGGTGGAAGGAGAGGGGTTTTTGTATAACATGGTGAGAATTATCGCTGGAGAGCTATGGAAAGTGGGTATGGGAAAGAAAAGCCCTTCGGAGATAAAACTTATGTTAGAGAAGCCCTCTCGCTCTCTTGGTAGACTTACCCTTCCTTCTCGAGGATTATTTTTAATCCAGGTTTTCTATCCCCTCGGTTTTAACCCCTATCAAAATCTGGAACTTATAGATCAAGGTTGGGTGACACCTCTGTGGCAGGAGAAAACATTACCTCACTAAGGGGACCTTCTCGCGACACCTCGTTTTTTCAATCTTTTAATCTTACGTCGTAGACTGTCTGTTTTTTCTGGAGCATCCTTGTAGCATTGAAAGAGCGACTTTTATATGCTATTATAAATGCCACCTTCACGAGGTAAAAGCTTTGGGTGATAAAAGAAAACGGAGAGAAAAGTAATGCCAGAGAGTAAGAAAGCGAACATAAATAACCCCAGCTCTTCAAAACTGGGAGAGATAATGATTACCCGCCAGTATAT
>JAKPIQ010000161.1 GCA_029549715.1 Candidatus Atribacteria bacterium
TAAAGGGGGTACCCCCCTTTATAATCCCCCGAAAGACAAAACGACGGAATAGGGCGTAAGTAAAAATAAAAGAACTGAAAAAGCAGAGGAAGGAAAACCACTGAGGAAGGGAAGAGCATCTTCCTCAGTGCTCGCGATGACAGGAAAAGACACCCTCACCTTAGTCCTCTCCCGAGGAGGGTGAGGGGAAAGAATAAAGAGGTCTTATAGTATTATTCTGTCATTCCCGAAATCTTCAATCGGGAATCCAAAGGTTTTTGCCGAAGGAGGCTTTTTCTTCCACCTCTCGCGGGAGGGAGTGCCCGGGTTCCCTGCCAAACGATTGTTTGGCAGGGTGGGAAAGGGAGGGGATTTTTTCAGCAAGGAGATTTTTCGGGGTTTATAAGGGGGCTTTGCCCCCTTATACTGAGGAAGACGCTCTTTCTTCCTCAGTAAGTTTTTCTCCTTTTGTCTTTATCTTTTGTTTTTTCTGTTTTTAGGGGGTCATAAGGGGGAGTCTTTTTTTTCCCCTTATTGTCCACCCTCACCCTGACCCTCTCCCGTCAAGGGAGAGGGAAAGAAAAAAAGAATCGAGGGAGAGGGGAAAAGAGTTCAGGAGTGATGGAAAAGAAAGGAGTCGATAAGGGGGAATTCTTTCCCCCTTATACTGGTGGATGTTTTTCCCACCAGTAGGTTTTTATTCTTCTGTCTTTCATTTTTTGTTTACGTCGTAGACTGTTGTTTTTCCCTCGGTGTTTTTGCTTTTTAATCCTTTATCTTCTGTCTTTATGTTTTAGTTTTTCTAGGGGGTTATAAGGGGGAATCTTTTTCTCCCCCCTTATTGCCGGGATCGGTTTCCCCCTATAGTCAGGGGTCTTTTTTTTAACTCAAAAATTTCCAGGAGAGGTTTTCTCGCCACTCTTCCCCTATAAGGCACCAGGCAAAGAAATCAGCTTCTTTTTCTTCCCGGTTTATTGTATATTCTTGACAGAGAAATATGGGACGGAACCGATTATTCCAGTGAAAGAAGTAATGGGCCAGCTCATGAAGGATAGTTTTAATCTCTTCAGTTTCTGGCAATCTTTTATTCACTCCCAGGAAAGTCTGTCCCCGGCGTTGAGCCAGAACTCCTTTAAACCCCCGCAGGTCATAAAATTCTACTATGATGTTTTCTTTTTCTGCCAGTATAAGAGCCTCCTCTTCACTGTGTATCCGGGGGAGGGAGGAAGAGAAACTTTCTATTTTTTTGATGCTTTCCGGAGATAAATTAACTAAGGAATAACCTTGCAATTTCTACCTTCCTTTTTTGTTTGTAACTATCCGAGGGGAGTGGCTCTCGGCGGCGCTTCACTTCTCGTTGAAGTTCAGCTATTTCCTGGTGCTGCCTGTCAATAATGAGTCCCAATAAAGGAGGGCGCTCTATCAGCACTTTTTTAGATTCTAATGGTAGAGCTGAGATTTTACTTTCCAGATTAGTTTTCATAATGTATATAGTATTCATGACTTTTAAGGAACTGTCAATAGGATTTCAACAAAAATATGCCCCTCTGGGTAGTTACATATTTTATATCTTTTGTCTTTTTCTCTTTCGTATTCTGGCGAGAGGTGCTCTTTCACCTCTCGCCTTATTACTCCCCCGCTAACTGCCTCGCTAAGTTGTTCAGTGCTTGCCTCTGTAGTGCCTGATATGCTATTCTTACTTTCTCCTCTGCTTCTTTATCACTCACCCACAAACCCGCTTTCTGTGCTGCTGCTTTAAAGTATTCTATGGCTTCTTTTAATTTCTCCACCCCTGGGCGATCGGGATAGTAATCATCTGCCCATAAAACTGCTTCCTCTGCTATTTCAATCAATCTCTGATATCTCTGAAACTTAATCTTATCTATACCTAACCAGCTGAAAACAGCAGTTAAAACAGTGGGTAATATTAAAACCAATAAATCTTTTAGCCACTCCATTAGCTTCCTCCTGTGAATTGGTTATAGAAGAACTTAACATTACGCACCCAGTTAGCGTTTAAGTTATGGGGATCGTTATCTGCTCCCACTGGAGCATAGCGAGAACCTAAAAAGGTGATAAAGTCATTTTCATCTATTTGATGGTGAAACCTCTTGACGTTGTTTACTATTGTTTCGCATGCATACCGGCACTGAGTTTCTAAGTCGGTATTTTTAGCGATGATTACGCCAAACTCAAAGCCCGCTCTTCCTTTCTCTGCCTCTCTTATAGCAAATAAAAGGGCATAGGGATTAACTGGATATTCTATATCTCCTTTACTGAAATACTCCTCGGCTACTTTCATTATAGTGGGAATCTCTTCAGGAAATGAAAAGCTCTCCAGGTGGAGCTCTTCTTTATCATTTTTAAATAGAGAGAGTATATCTTTTAAGAGGAGCTTGAGAAATTTCATTTGGTGAGTTGATGTACAAGGAGAGAGAGAAGTAGAGAGGGAATAAGGAAGGATAGAATACTTCCCCACACTCGGAGAGCAGATATCTCCCGCTCTAAGGATCCTAATCTATCATCAAACTTCTCTAAGCGTCTGTCAATTTTGTTAAGTGCTCGCTCTAAGTTTTTATCGTAGATTACAGGGAGAGGAGCAACCTCTCCCTGCTTGGTGCTTTTCTTCTTAGTAGTGCTCACTCTGCCTCATACAAAACAGTTTCAGTGGTATCAACTATCTTCGCCCACTTCTTAGCTACTAAGTCTCCATCAGTAGTAGCAAAGACGTTTTTATCTATTATGTTATCCATCACTGTTATAACTTGAGCTTCGGTTATATTGTCTTTAGGATTTCTCACCGAAAGAGTAAGAGTTCCCCCTCCTTCATTTAAGAAAGCCATCTTTAATGTCTTCATTTTTCACCTCCTTAGACTTCAACTAATAGCTTATCTTCAGATAATACGATGCTATCTAAAGACCAGTCACACAAAGAAGCAAGACCCTCTGCCACACTGTGGACGTCTTCAGGTATAG
>JAKPIQ010000123.1 GCA_029549715.1 Candidatus Atribacteria bacterium
TGCCGTTATATCGGGGACAGGGATTTTAATGCCTCTGCTTTTGAGAAGCTCCTTAAAATCCTCTATGTTTAATCCACCAATCTCAGAGGCCCGGGCAAGAGACACCTCTCCTTTTTTATATAGCTCCGCTGCTACATCCACTCTTAATTCTGGTTTTTCCCTGATAAGAGCTCGCAAAGCGTCTTCTATAAGTTCTTTTCTGCTGGAATATCTTCCTGACTCAACCAGTACCTCTTCTATTTTATTCAATACCATTTCCATCTTCTCACCTCCTTCTTACGTCTCAAGATTTCAGGAGACTATAAAATCTCTTATACTCTGTGTCTTGTCATTAACCTGGTGGCTCAATCTTTCCTGGTTTTTATATCTTGTATCCCTTATCTTGTATAAAAAGAGACGGCGAAATCACATTAAACGCTGCTTGTGGGTTTCAGGCCTCCTATACTACTAAATATCAAGGTTGATTCCTCAATAGAGGGAAGCTGGTCTCCGTCGCGAAGTTTTAAGACTATCCACTCTCCCAGGACTTCCTTTAGTACATCGCGACATTCCTCCGGAGTTTTTCCTCTGCCCACACACCAGGATAAGAAGGAATCTCTCCAAAGAACGTGCCATCTTCGAGCATTTTATGTTTTGCCTCATGTATTAGCTGCTTCTGCAAAAGCTGTTAACAAAATAATTATAACATTAAATAATAGAAAAGGAGCGAGGCATCCACTTCCTTCTTTCCTATTCGGTTGTCTTTTGTTTTTGTCTTTCTCTCCTTTGGGGGTTATAGGCGCTATACCTATGGTTTCTGCTTCGTCGTTGCGAGCTTGTGGTATCCTGAGCTTTTAATATAATGTAGCTTGCTTTTTAAAATGGAGAAGAGAATGTTTTCTTATGTTCTCTCCTATACATATGCATTTGCCCTTAAATAATTTAGATTCCTGATAGAACGACCCCTCCCGCCGTCATTCCCGAAATCCTTAATCAGGCATCCATGTTTTTGAGTATTTCTGGACCCCGGCTCGAAAGTCGCCGGGGTGGCGAACAAGGGGTGATAAAACCACTCAGGGGTGACGACCTCCCCCGCCGTCATTCCCGAAATCTTCAATCGGGAATCCACGTTTTTGCTTTTTCTTTGGTTTTTCAATACTGTGGACCCCTGATAAAACTATTCAGGGGTGACAAACAAGGTGATAATAGAGACATTCATAAATTACAAACAGGGAAGAGAGGCCGCTACAGAAAATAAGTGCTTCGACTATTTGAACACTTAATTACTTTCTCCTGCCTCTTCAAGGAATCTGACAAATTGCTCCATTTCTCTTTTTAACCGGGTGAATAAACTCTCAATATTATTAACAAGAGGCGCTATCTTATCGCAAGACAGGTTGAAGGTGTACACATTTCTCACCACGTGCCTGAAAGCTCTATATTCATCAAGCATTTGATAGGTTTCCTGACTCAATACTGCTGGCCGAATCTTCTTTATCTCGACTTTCATCTGGATTAGTAAATCCTGGTGCCAGGAGAGTCCTTCTGGTATAGCTCCATCGATATCCATAGCAATAAGGGTGAAAATCCTCTCCAGCGCAGAATAAAAAGTATGCAGATTAAGCGCCACACTGTCCAGATAATAGTCGTCTCCGGTGGCTTGCAAACGTTCCCATCCGCCTGTTATTCTTTTTACTACTGCTTCTATGTCTGAAAGTTCGGTTTTTATTCTGCTGGCCAGAGCCAGATATTTTCTGCTCATATTAAAATACCTTCTTCCTCTATGACCTTCTTAAGGGAGTCCTGGCAGTTTTTCATATCCACCAGGTCTATCTCGAAATCCCTAACGGCTCTGGTGATAGCTGCAACTGCTGAATAAAATTTATCATCTGGTATACCGGCTTCTGCTAAATCTATATCTGATTTCTGGTCAAATCTATCCCTCTGAGTAAGTGAACCAAACACCCAGACCTTCTCAGCTCCATATTCCTTTTTCAAGATATCGGCTGCTATTCTGGCTCCCTGCCAGGCTCTGTGGTATCGAGCATCCAGGTCCTCGCCGGGCTTTCTACCTTGAAAGAGGAGAGGATATTTTTCTTTTATTGATTTGCTCATCTTCTGGACAGTTTCACCTCTTTGAAAGTCCCTCTACGAGGAATTATATCACAGGAGAAGCCAGGGAATCTGGCATTCAGAGCTATAAGGGGTATCCCTCACAAGGTCTACTTTGAGCTATAGCTGGCATGACAATCCTGAGCTTTTGACATAATGTAGCTTGCTTTTTTAAATTTGTTGAGGTTCATTGGAAAGCGAGATTGCTTCGTCGTTTTGCTTCTCGTATTTTTTCTTTGCTTCAGAGGGTGCCACCTCTTGCAGGAGGGAGTGCCCGGCTTCCCTGCCAAATCATTGATTTGGCAGGGTGGGTAAGGAAGGGGGAAGTTTTTCAGCAAAGAGATTTTTTGAGAGAAAAGCATTTTGAAGGTTCATAAGGGGGAAAGAATTTCCCCTTTATACTGGTGGATGGTTTTCCCACCAGTGGCATTTGCTTTTTATGCTTTTATTATTTTCAGTTTACGCCGTAGGCTGTTTGTTTTTTCTCCTTCTGTCTTTGTTTTTTTGTCTTTTCCGGGGGTTATAAGGGGGCAACGCCCCCTTATTGTCCACCCTCGCCTTACCCTCTCCCCGCAAGCTCTCTAAACCGTCCCCCTCTCACTCCGAGGGCTGGTCTTTTTGTCATGCCTGAAATTTAGCGAGGCATCCACATCATCCGTCATTCCCGAAATCTTTTATCGGGAATCCAAATCTTTTTACTGAGGGAGGCTTTTTCTCCCTCAGTTAGTCTTTGTTTTTTATGCTTGTTGTTTTTCAAAGGGGGTTATAAGGGGAATTTATCCCCTTTATAGTGCTTCTCCGTCATGCCTGAAATCTTTAATCAGGCATCCACGTTTTTGCTTTTTCTTTGGTTTTTAAATACTTCTGGACCCCGGCTTGAAGATTGCCGGGGTGACGAGGAGGTGGGAATCCAAGTTTTTTGCCCTTAAACAATTTAGACCCCTCGTAGAACCATTCAGGAATGATGGTTGAGGGCGGTCATTGCGAGCCTCGTAGTTCCGTATGGCGTGGCAATCCCGAGTTTTT
>JAKPIQ010000179.1 GCA_029549715.1 Candidatus Atribacteria bacterium
GAGAGGAAGCCACCATTATTTTTATAATCGTGATAAAGATAAACTGGTAACTGTTCCTTGCCATGCCGGAAAAATTCTGGCACCAAAAACATTGAAGTCAATATTAGACCAGGCTGGCGTAACTCTCGAGGAGCTGAGTAAGTTATTATAAGTGGGGCAGTCTTCAGAGCTTCTTGCAACACCCCCGGCCGTTATTGCGAGCCCCATTTACCCCTGTGCCTCAACCTATCATCGCGAGCGCTGAGGGAGGTTTTTTCTCCCTCAGTGGTATTTGTTTTTTTATGCTTTTATTGTTTTCAGTTTACGTCGTAGACTGTCTGCTTTTGTCTTCATGTTTTAGTCTTTTCCAGGGGGCAATAGGGGGTCTTTTCCCCCTATACTGGTGGATGCTTTCCCCACCAGTTGTATTTTATTTTTAGGTTTTTTGCTCTTTTTCGTTTTTTGCTTTTTGGGGGTCATAGGGGGATCAGTTTCCCCCTATAGTCGGGTTGATAAGGGGGTTTACCCCCTATAGTTCGCCTGCCACACCGTGATTTTCTTATGCCTATTCTACCTCCTCAAATATATCTCTTTCCACTTCCCGGCTTACTGCGAGGTTGTCAGCTTCCTTTATCCTTGCAAGTATCTCCCTTACCTCTTCCTTGCTTTTAATATTCTTCTTCCAGAGAGCTTTTAAAATCGCCTGGAGCGAGATGACAAAAACACCCTCTCTCTTTGCAAATTCCCTCGCTTTTATGTCATTGGTGGCAAACGCGGTCCCCTCCTTCTTGCAATAAGCGATGGATTCGAGCTCTCCCTTACCCAGGGCAAAGCTGTGTTGAAATCTTTCGTATTTCTCCAGTGCTTCTTTACTCAATGGTACCGTCTTTACTCTGGAGAGGACTTTTGAGGGGAAGGAGTAACCATACTCAAGAGGTGCGGAGATTTCGTCTCTTATCTTCGGTGTTACCGCTATTTCCTCATCAAAAAGACGGCTCAATGTTCCAATCTCATCTACTTTTGCAAACATACTCAGGATATCGGTATCGAAAATAATCATCCTTCTAAAATTTTCTTGGTCTCCTGGTCAAGCTCATCTGCTGTTATATCGGGGACAGGGATTTTAATGCCTCTGCTTTTGAGAAGCTCCTTAAAATCCTCTATATTTAATCCCCCAATCTCAGAAGCCCGGGCAAGAGATACCTCTCCTCTTTTATATAGCTCTGTTGCTACATCCACTCTTAATTCCGGTTTCTCTCTGATAAGAGCTCGCAAAGCGTCCTCTATAAGCTCTCTCTCACTGGAATATCTTCCTGACTCAACCAGTATCTCTTCTATTTTATGCAACACCATTTCCATCTCCTCACCTCCTTTTTATAATCTATGCTTGTCGTTAACCCAGTAGCTCAATCTTCCCTGATTTTTATATCTTGTATCCCCTTATCTTGCATAAAAAGGGACGGCGAAATCATATTAAACGCTGCTTATGGGTTTCAGGCCTCATATGCCACTATATTAAGGTTAATCTCTCCAATAGAGGGAAGCCGATCCTTCAGAACTATCCCCTCTTCAAGGACTTCTCTTAATACACAACGACACCCATCCTGAGTTTTTTCGTTTGCCCACCCACGAGAACAGAAGGGAATCTCTCCAGGGAACTGTCGTCTTCGAGTATTTTATATTTTGCTTCATCCATAGCTGCTTCTGTAAAAGCTGCCAAAGTAGACATAAAACTCACCTTTTCTAAGCTACCTGCCAGAATAATTATAACATTAAAGAATAGAAAAGGAGCGAGGCATCCACCTCCTCCCCGCGTGCGCACCCTAGGTGGTCATTGCGAGGGTCGTTTTCTCGCTTCCCATGGCAATCTCTCCTCTCCCCGGAAGGGTGAGGGAAAAAGAAAGGAGGTTTGTTATACCTTAAATCTTTTATCAGCATCCAGTATTCTTGTCCTTAAATAATTCAGACCCCTGATAGAACCCAGGGGCAGGCTAAAAACGGCTTGAAGATTGCCGGGGTGACAAAAAGAAGGGGGTCATAGGGGGTGTTTTCCCCCTATTGCCGGGTTCATAAGGGGGAATTCTTTCCCCCTTATACCGAGGGATGCTTTTCCCCTCGGTGCTTTTTCTCCTTCTGTCTTTTTCTCTTGTCTTTTTTTTACGCCGTAGGCTGTCTGTCTTTTCCGGGGGTTTATAAGGGGGACCCTTCTTCCCCCTTATTGCCGGGTCATAGGGGTTTCCCCCTATAGCCTGCCGTAAGCTGTCCGTGCTGGTGAAGAGGGCTGGCTTACGCCCTCAGAATCCCAATTATGCAACTAA
>JAKPIQ010000194.1 GCA_029549715.1 Candidatus Atribacteria bacterium
GATTAGTTTCCCCCTATAGTCGATAGAAACATTCAGGAATGACAGGCAAAAGAGGCATTCCCTTTATTTCGTCATGCCTGAAATCCTTTATCAGGCATCCATGTTTTTGCTTTTTTCTTTTTGTCTTTATGTTTTCGTCTTTTTGGGGGTTTATAAGGGGGATTTTTTCTCCCCCTTATTGTCCACCCTCACCGTGGCCCTCTCCCCGGAAGGGTGAGGGGAAAAAAAAGGAAGGGCTCTCCCGTCGAGGGAGAGGGAAAGAAAAAAGAGTCGAGGGAGAGGGGTTTTTCTTCGTCATTCCCGAAATCTTTTATCGGGAATCCAAAGGTTTTTTAAATACTGTGGACCCCTGATAAAAGCATTCAGGGGTGACAATAGAGAAGAAGAGAGATCGCCACGGAGCGCTTTCGCGCTCCTCGCGATGACAGGAAAAGGAGTCGAGGGTGAGGGGAAAAAAAAGGAAGGGCTCTCCGGAAGAGGGTGAGGGGAATAAAGGGGAGACAAAAAAGAGCCCCTTTATAGACCCTCTTGACGAGGGGGGGCTGGTTATTTATAATTTATGTATCACCGTATCAGTGATAGCGAGCGGGAATAGCTCAGATGGTAGAGCGCCAGCCTTCCAAGCTGGGTGTCGCGGGTTCGAGTCCCGTTTCCCGCTCCATTTTTTTTATGGGGGGAACTCGCGCGGAGTGTAAAGGAAGGGAAAATGTTTTATAATAAGAAAAACTATACCAAAGGGGTGGAAAGATGGCTGATTTGCTTCTTATCAAAGTGGGAAATAGAGAGCGGAACGCGCTGAGAGTTCAGGAACTGCTCAGCCGCTACGGGCGCAACATCAGAGTGCGCCTGGGGCTTCATGAATTTGCTCCGGAGCGGGAAGGAGAAGACGAAGGGGTGATAATTTTAGACCTTTGCGGGGAGCAGGAAGAGTTTAAAAAGCTGCAGGAAGAGCTGGAAAACATAGAAGGGGTTAAGGCTGTTTATCAGAAGCTATAGGGAGAATTTTTAATTTTCAGAAAGGAGGACTCATGGAAAGTAATATTGACCTTTCTCAATATCGGTTAAGCCCCGAGGAGCTGCGATGGATCTGTCCTCCGGACGCTTTTTCTTTTCAGTGTACTGATGAATTAGAACAACTGGAAGGGTTTTTGGGTCAGGAGAGAGCTTTGAACTCTATCGAGTTTGGATTACGGGTGGAAAAGCCAGGATATAATCTCTTTGTGGTTGGCCCCATCGGAACTGGCCGGGCCAGTGCAGTGAAAAACCGCATTGAGAAGCTGGTAAAGGAAAAGAAAGAAAAAGGAATCACTCCGGAGATAAACGACTGGTGTTATATTTTTAACTTTGATGACCCGGATCGCCCCCAGGTGTTGAAGCTTCCCCGGGGGGAGGGAAAAGTCCTTTCCCGTTTGATGGAAGATCTACTGAAAAATCTTCGAGACATAATCCCTAAAACCTTTGCTGGAGATGAGTATAAAAATCAAAGGCAAATCCTGGTCGATGAACAGCAAAGGCAAAACCGTCAGATAATCCAGGAGCTGGAGAAGGAAGCACTGCAGGAAGGGTTTGCTTTCCGGATGACTTCCATGGGCCCTATTCTGGTTCCTTTAGTAGAAGGTAAGCCCATGACTCAGGAACAATATTTAGCTTTAAGCGATGAAGAAAAGGAAAGGATAGAGAGCAAAAGGCGGGAACTCCTGGTTCGAATTAGCGAGGCCTTTGATAAAATTCACCAGTTAGAAGTAGAGTTGAAGAATAAAATAGTGGAGTTAGACCGCAGAGTGGCAGAGTTTACCATTGGGCCTCTATTCCGGGAGTTGACGAATAAGTATGCTTCCTTGCCGGAAGTGCTTAAATTTCTGGAGTCGCTTCAAAAATTCACTCTCTCTTATCTGTACATCTTTCGAGATTCTCCAGAGCCCGGTCAACAACAACTTCCTCAACTCGCTTCCTATCAGAGATTGCAGGACCCTTTTTTGCCTTTTAAGGTAAATGTGTTTGTGGATAATGCTTCTTTAGAAGAGCCTCCGGTGATTATGGAAACTCATCCTAACTGGAGCAATCTTTTCGGGAAAATCGAGCGGCGAGCTTTTATGGGAGCTTATTTCAGTGACCACACTATGTTGAAATCGGGCTCACTTCATCAGGCTAACGGTGGTTACATAATAATGTATTTCCGGGATTTAATCTCTAATCCTGGTGCCTGGGAAGGGCTGAAGAGAACGCTGAAAAACCGGGAAATCAGGTTAGAAGACCCTTTTGAGCAGTTCGGTATCATTGCTCCCCAGGGTTTGCGTCCTGACCCTTTACCTTTCGATGCCAAAGTTGTTCTCATTGGTGATGAATATTACTATCGCCTGCTCACTCTCTTAGATGAAGACTTCCGGGATTTGTTTAAAATAAAAGCTGACTTTGATTACCAGATTCGCAGAGACGAAAACGTTCTGCATTCTTTTGCCTGCTTTGTCCGTAATTGCTGTGAGACGGATGGGTTACTGCCTTTTGACCGGACGGGAGTGGCCAAAGCTTTAGAGTATGCTGCCCGGGCAGTTGCTCATCAGAAAAAGCTCAGTTCTCAACTGGGGTTTATGAAAGACATTTTGGTGGAGGCAGATTTCTGGGCCGAGCAGGAGGGAGCAGATAAAGTTTATGGCTATCACGTGGAGCGGGCACTGGAAGAGCGAAAAAAGAGGCTGAACCTTATGGCTGACCGCCTGCAGGAAGCTATTTTAGAAGATGTGCTGTTGATTGATACCGCAGGAGAAGTGGTAGGCCAGATCAACGGGCTGGCGGTTTATGACCTGGGAGACTACAGTTTTGGTCGGCCTTCCCGCATTACCGCTCGCACTTACCTGGGGCGTCAGGGAGTGGTTAACATTGAAAGAGAGTCTCGCCTGAGCGGTCGTATTCACGATAAGGGAGTTCTCATTTTGGGGGGATATCTGGGCTACAGGTATGCTCAGGATAAGCCACTTTCTGTGGCAGCGAGTATTTGCTTTGAACAATCTTATCAGGGAGTAGAAGGAGATAGTGCCTCTTTAGCAGAGACTTGTGCGGTGCTTTCCAGTCTAGCAGAAGTGCCTATTCGCCAGAACATTGCGGTTACCGGCTCTATCAACCAGAAAGGAGAAGTGCAGGCTATCGGGGGAGCCAATCAAAAAATCGAAGGGTTTTTCCGGGTTGCTCGAGAAAAAGGGCTGACCGGAGCGCAAGGGGTGATTATCCCTCGAAGTAACATCCAGAATTTGATGCTGGAAGAAGAAGTGGTAGAAGCAGTCCGGGAAGGCAAATTCCATGTTTATGCGGTTTCCAGCGTAGACCAGGCTATGGAGATATTGACTGGCCTTACTGCGGGAGAGAAAAAACCAGATGGAAAATTTGAAGAAGGGACGCTAAACTACTTAGTAGATAAAAAGCTCAGCCAAACCGTGGAGCTATTGAGAAGTTTTGAGAAAAGAGAAAAAGAGGAAGAGGAAAAAAGAGAAAATACTGCAGAGAATAAGGAGGAGTGAATGATGGAAGAAACTTCTCGTCGGGGGCTCAGGTGGTTAGTGAGGACTGCCCTCCTTCTTGCGCTCACTATAGCTATTCAGATGTTGGGGCTTCCTCAGTTTCTTACCGGACCCTTAGTGAATGCTTTTCTGCTTCTTGCCGCTCTTTTCAATGGAATGTGGAGCGGGGTGATAATCGGGTTATTCACTCCGGGGATAGCTTTTGCCCGGGGGATTCTCGCTCCTCCTCTGGGGCCAATGATTCCCTTCATTATGGCTGGTAATGCAATACTGGTAATAGTTTTCAGCCTGGTGGGAAAAAGAGGCCACCTGGGAAGAGAAATAGGGGGAGTGGTTCTGGGCTCTTTTTTGAAGTATCTTCTTCTCTCTCAAGCGGTGACCTGGGTGGTGGAGGTACCGCCACCGGTAGCAAAAGCCATGCAGACTCCCCAGCTTTTTACCGCTCTTGCAGGAGGAGCTATAGCCCTGATAGTTTACCAGGTTATCCCCAAAAGAGAGATACAGAGAATAGAGCAATAATAAAATAGCCGGGGGGGAGGGTTGCTTTTCTCCGTCATTCCCGAAATCTTTTGTCGGGAATCTAAGGGTTTTTTAAATACTGTGGACCCCTGATAAATGCATTCAGGAGTGGCAATAGAGAAAAAAGAGATCGCCACGCATGGCAAAATACGCCATGCTCGCGATGACAGATTAGAAAGGGAGTCGAGGGAGAGGGAAAGAAACTCTTCGCGGAGACAAAAAGGAAGGAGACGATAAGGGGAAAAACCTTTCCCCTTATAC
>JAKPIQ010000129.1 GCA_029549715.1 Candidatus Atribacteria bacterium
AGCGCTTTCAATATTAGAACCCAGTCCTGGAGTTTCTTGATGTTCTAATACTTCCATTCCCGTAAGTTTTCCTTCCTCAGAAATCCCTACCAAAAGTATAATTGGTCCGCCATATCCTGCAGTACTCACTCGAAATACCAACCCTTTCCTTTCTCCTTCTTGCAGTGCTTCATAAACTTCTAAAATGGAAAGGTCTTTGATAGAATCTGGTGCTTCGGGCAGAGTTTCCCACTTTTTGAACTCTTGAGCAAAAGGAGCAATTCTTTGCAAAGCTTTCTCCAGCTCCTCTTCTGACCTTCTCTCAATTTCTTTTTGTGTAACAGAATTTACTACCGCTAAAGCAAAAACAGCTGCAACACAAACCGCAGTTAAAGAAAGAGCAATTCTCCAGATATTTTTCATCTCTTTTCCTCCTTAACCATTTGATTTTTTTATTCCAAATCTCGGAGGAAGAAGATAATCTAAAAAGGGAACCAAGGCATTCATGGTAAGAATACCAAAAGTAACTCCTTCAGGGTAGGCTCCCAAAAGACGAATGACCCCCGTAATAGCTCCGGCTCCCAGACCAAAAATATAGCGGCCTTTGGAGCTAATGGGGGAAGTTACATAATCGGTAGCCATAAAACACGCTCCCATAACTGCTCCCCCGCTTAAGATATGAAAGAGAGCACTTTGCCTTCCCAGAATAGCCACCAAAGAGAGGCCAACAAAATAAGAAAGGGGAATATCCCAGTGTATCACCCCTCGCCACCACAGATACAAAAAACCAATGAGGAGGAGAAGCACAGAGACCTCTCCAATAGAACCAGGAACCTGTCCCACGAAAAGGCGCCACAAAATATGAGGATCTGCCTGATGCAACGAACTATAGCCATACATTTGAGCAATACCAAGAGGGGTAGGAGTAGTAACCATCTCCACTCCCGAGAAGGTTGAAGCAGCACCGCCTCCGGAGAAGCCAGGAAAACTGAAAGGAGCGCTCACCCACCAGGTAGACATAGCCTTGGGCCAGGAAACCAGTAAAACTGCTCTTCCCACTAAAGCGGGATTAAATATATTTTGCCCCAGACCTCCAAACATTTCTTTTCCCAGAAAAATAGCCACCCCTCCTCCCACCAGAGGTAACCAGAAAGGCGCAGAAGGAGGAAGGGACAAACCCAGAAGCAGACCAGTAACCACAGCACTTCCATCAACAATAGAGAGAGGTTTTTTAAAAATCTTACAATTGAGAGCTTCAAATCCTATTGTGCTCCCCACAGATAAAAGAATAGTTAACAAAGTAGAAGAAACTCCAAAAAAATAGATTCCCCAGATAGTAGCAGGTAGAAGCGCCAACACTACCTGCCTCATTATCCAGGGAACGGTGGTCTGGTCTCGGAGATGAGGCGAAGAAGTGATAACCAATTTTAATTCTTCATTCATTGATTTCCCCCTCCTCTGGAACGACGCATAACTTCTGCTTTAGCTAACCTGATAAGGTGAGTAAGAGAAATATTGGAGGGACAAACGTAAGAACAGGCTCCACATTCCATACAATCCAGCACCCGATGGTCTCTAGCCTCGTCAAAAGCCTGATACTCGGAAAACTTGCCCAGCGTTGTGGGAAAAAGACGCATAGG
>JAKPIQ010000019.1 GCA_029549715.1 Candidatus Atribacteria bacterium
GTAGTTTTTCATATACTTCCTGCCAGATTTTTTCTTTATCTACTTTTTGCAAGAATTACCTACCTCCTTCCCATAAAAAAAGACTCTTCCGGGGGGAAGAGTCTTTTCGGTCAATTTTCAACCCTCACTCTTCTCG
Organism: Candidatus Atribacteria bacterium; assembly: GCA_029549715.1. Lineage (GTDB taxonomy): Bacteria > Atribacterota > Atribacteria > Atribacterales > Caldatribacteriaceae > Sordicultor. The sequence goes on from JAKPIQ010000019.1 coordinate 137, forward strand.
GGAACCTTACAGGTCCGCCAGAGAAAAGATTCCTGCTCTTGCCTCCCCGGGATATTTAAGCCCAACGCCCCCGGTTCTCAGGCCTATATATATTATTTATAATATTTTATTATATTTTATATTACACTACTCTTTTTTATATTACGCTACTCTTTTCTCTAAACTCTCTAACGCTAATTTGGGGTCTACCGGTATTCCTGGCCCCATGGTCGAGGAAATAACTATCTTCTTGATATAGCGCCCTCGAGAAGCGGGGGGCTTTAATCGCACCACGGCATCCAGTAAAGCATAAAAATTATCCAACAAATGTTCCACAGGGAAAGAAACTTTCCCTATTGGAGCATGGATGTTGCCATAGCGGTCGTTACGAATCTCTATTCGCCCTGCCTTTATTTCCTCTACCGCTTGAGCCACATCAAGAGTTACTGTACCAGTTTTGGCATTGGGCATCAAGCCCCGAGGGCCCAAAACTTTACCCAATTTTCCCACTACCCTCATCATATCCGGAGTAGCCACTGCAGCGTCAAATTCTAACCAACCGCTTTGAATTTTATCTACTAACTCCTCTCCTCCTACATAATCTGCTCCTGCCTCTTGTGCTTCTCGAGCTTTTTCTCCCTGAGCAAAAACCAAAACCCGCACTGTTTTACCCACTCCACGGGGGAGAGAAACTGCACCCCGTACCTGCTGGTCAGATTGTTTGGGGTCAATCCCCAAATTTATAGCTACTTCCACCGTTTCATCAAAGCGAGTGTTAGCAAGCTCTTTTACCAAGTTTATAGCCGATTCTGGATCATAGAGTTTATCCGGTTCTATTTTACTTTTTGCTGCCAAATATCTCTTGCCTCTATCTGCCATTTTCCATTCCTCCTCATTTATCCCTCTATGACTTCCACTCCCATACTTTTAGCTGTTCCTTCTATAACTTTAACCGCCTCTTCTAAGCTATCAGTGTTCAGATCAGGCATTTTCTTCTCAGCAATTTCCCGGAGTTTAGAGCGGGTAATTTTACCCACCTTTACCCGATTAGGCTCTCCCGAACCCTTTTCTATCCCCACAGCCTGTTTAATCAAGAAAGAAGCAGGAGGAGTTTTGCATACAAAAGTAAAAGAGCGATCTCCATATATGGTAATCTCCACCGGAGTTAATACTCCCCGGTTTTTTTCTGTAGCAGCATTAAAAGCCTTACAAAATTCCATTATATTAACTCCGTGTTGACCTAATGCCGGACCCACCGGAGGAGCAGGAGTAGCCATTCCTCCTGGAATTTGCAATTTTACCACTGCAACTACTTTTTTCGCCATTGTTTCTATGTCACCTCTTTACAGTTTCTCTACATCAGAAAAATCCAGTTCTACTGGTGTTTCTCGACCAAAAATAGAAAGAAGTACAGTCATCTTACCTTTTTCCTGATCCACACTTTCCACGGTTCCGGTATAGTTCAGAAAAGGACCAGCGATTACTTTTACCGCTTCCCCTTTTTCCACATCCAGACGAGGAACTCCTTTTTCTACCCCGGTCTGGCGCAAAATGACACTAACCTCTTCCTCGTTCAAAGGTTCGGGTGTCATACCTGAACCTACAAAACCAGTAACTCCCGGAGTATTACGTACCACGTACCAGGAACGGTCATTCATTATCATCTCCACCATAACATATCCGGGAAAAACTTTCTTTTTGGTAAATCTCTTTTTTCCTCTTTTTACTTCTATCGCTTCTTCCATGGGGACCACTACCCGAAAAATCTGGTCTTGCATACCCATAGAAGTAATTCTCCGTTCCAGATTAGCTTTTACTTTATGTTCACTGCCTGCCAGAGTATGAACCACATACCACCTTTTCGCCATTTCCGTCTTACTCATGCTTAAATCACCTAATATAAAGATTTACTAAAAAAGTAAGCAATAAATCTATTGCTCCTAAAAACACTCCAGCTAAAGCAATTACCACCAGCACGGTTAAAGTGGTATTCCAGAGCTCTTTTTTGCTGGGCCAGGTTACTCTGCGTAATTCATTCCAGGCATCACGAAAATACTGTTTCAACGAACGAAGCCATTTACCCAACCAGTTCACCCATCCTTTTATATTCGCTTTTTAAAACGATAATCAATCCATTCAGTAGAAATTCACTGAGGAATTATAAGTTGTTTCTTTCTATCTGTCAATTAAACCATCGGTATTTTATTTTTTAAGATTCTGAACTTTTCTTTTCTGTCTTATCCACCCGTTCTATTTCCGCATCCAGGAAAGAACGCATAGCCTTAAGCACCTCTACTCTTGCTTGAGAAAAATGCCGGCGCGCTTCCTCATTGAGGAAAGGACCTAAAACTTTTTCTATGGGTTTAAAAAATATCTCTTCAAACATCTCTCGGGCTTTTTCTTTTTCTTTCTCCTCCACAGTGCTCACCTCCCTATCATTTTAGGTGTCTTTTCACCAGGTCTTCCGCTTCTCTCTCCCCTTTTAACGCTTCAAAATCTATAACGAAGGCCCCTTGGGCTTCCATCTTAGACATCAACCTTTTTAAGGCTTTATCTGTTCCAAATAAGTTAGGACGGACATAAGCTACCGCCTTTTTACCTTCCATCCCCCGCGCTCCCTGCAAAAAGTTCACCACCTCTTGAGATATTTTGCCTCCCCACAGGCTCGAAACCTGAGAGCCAACAAATATCAGATCAAAAGGGCGCAAGCTAACCGGAGCGGTATCACTTCCTGCTTCAATAACTTTTACCGTCCAGCCCCCCTTTTCAAAAAGGTTAACCATATGATTAGCCAGTCGGACTACCCGTTTATCTTTGCTACTATGAACAAAAGCTACCCGCAAAAACCCGCTCACCTCCTTCTATATTATAATACATTTTTCTCCTTCTTATAAGCCACACTAACCCAGAAGGAATCCACCCTGACTTCTTTTTCTTCTAAGCCCAGCGTTGCAGCTTTTTCCTGCAGGAGAAAAAAATCTTTCTCTTCTATTCCCGAGAGAACCAGGATACCTTCCTCGTTAAGTAAGTTGTTCATAGTTTTCAAATGGAGGAGGTGAAAATCTGTCCCGATATTACATACAATAAAGTCAAATTGCTCCTCTATCTGCGCTATTTCTCCTTCTCTAAAATCTACTCGAGAAAGCTCTATTTCATTCAAAGATAAATTGCGCCTCAGCTCTTCTCCAGCCTGAGGGTCGATATCTACAGCCACAATTTTTCCTCCCTCAAGTTTTGCTGCTAAAAGAGAGAGGATGCCCGAGCCACTTCCTATATCCAGAAAACTTTGCCCCTGTTTAAAGTATTTATCCACCAGGTATAAACACCAGTAAGTGGTGGGATGCTGACCGGTGCCAAAGGCATAAGCAGGGTAGACCACGAGCTCCACTGCTGCATCCCGGGGGTCTTCCCAGGGAGGTCTCACCACTATTCTTTCTCCCACTCGCACAGGCTTAAAGCTTTCCCGCCACTTGTAGGCCCACTCCCCTTCTTCTTCTTCCTCCTCTCTACCTTTCACTCCCGGGGGAAGGACAATCGGGTTTTCTGAGTATATTATCATCTCATTCGCTCCTTTCTCCCACACTCCCCGTATATTCTGTTCTTGCACCCAGAAGAGGAGCGCTTCCTTTTCTTCCTCTTTCACCTCTACTGTGATTTTAAACCATTTCTTCATTGCTGCTTTTTTCTTTCCCCTATCACTAAAAGCCCTGAGGCTACTTTTGCCCCCACTCCCAGTACCTCAAACAGAGCATCATACTCTCGAGAGAATTCTAAAAACTCCTCATACAGAGAGGGATTATTCACTATTTTCTTCAAAGTGCGAGGAGGCA
>JAKPIQ010000024.1 GCA_029549715.1 Candidatus Atribacteria bacterium
TCTTGCCAGAGAACAAAATTTATACTTTTCATAATACCTCCTAAACGTTAAAATATTTCCCCTTTAATCTTATCCTGAAGTCTGATGGTCGTCAATGGTGAGTTTGGCTCTTTTTTTTAGTCTTTTATCCTTGGTTTTAAAATACTGTGGACCCCTGATAGAATCATTCAGGGGTGACGACACGGAGGCTTTTTCTTCCGGGTTGTTTTTTTGTCTTTTTCCCTTGATTTTGATTTTAAATACTTCTGGACCCCGGCTTAAAGATTGCCGGGGTGACGAATAAGGGGCAATAGAGGCATTCAGGGGCAGGCTAAAAGCGGCTCGAAAGTCGCCGGGGTGACGAATAAGGAGGGTCGTTGCAGTGACGAAAAAAGAAAGGGGTTATGAGGGGGCAAATCCCCTCATCGTTCTGTTATGAATTTTGCGATTCACTATAATTACGATGTTTAATTTGCCTCAAGAGTCAATTTGAGATATTATAAGGCAGTAAAAGGTGCTATATATAATAGGATGGTGTGAAATCCCTTTGTGAAGGGGGTGATAGCTATGGCAGAGGTAAAGACGACTAACATAGGGACTCTTATCGTCCAAACGCCAGAGGTGTGTGGAGGACGACCTCGGATTGCCGGGACTGGTGTTACTGTGCGGCGAATCGCTGGCTGGTATAAGCTGGGGTTCAGCCCAGAAGAGATCGCTAAAAAGTATGGTCATCTAAGTGTGGCTCAGGTCTATGCCGCTTTAACTTATTATCATGCCAATCGCGAGGAGATTGATGCTGACCTTGCCACTGAGGATAAGGAAGCTGAACGATTGGAGAGAGAGTATTATCTTGCTCGAAAAAGCTCATGAAGATTTGTCTCTACGTTGACGAAGATGCCATGGATGAAGACTTGATATATGCTCTACGTATTCGCGGTGTAGACATCATGACTGCTCTAGAAGCGGATATGATTGAACGAAATGACCAAGAGCATCTGGACTATGCTACAGCGCAGGGTCGTGCATTATATAGTTTTAATGTTAGCGATTACTATAGGCTTCATACAGAGTATTTGTCTCAAGGTAAATCCCATGCAGGGATCATCCTTACACGACAACAGCATTATTCCGTTGGAGAACAGATGCGTTGTCTTCTAAAGCTGATTGCTACTAAGTCGAGAGAAGAAATGAAGAACCAGCTAGAGTTTCTTAGTGCTTGGAGATGAACGCGAAGAGTGATGAGTGTCTTGTTGTTCTCTCTCATCCCCGAGATCAGTAGCTGGGAATCCACCCCCCACGTCATTCCCGAAATCTTTTATCGGGAATCCACGTTTTTGTTTTTTCTTTGGTTTTTTAAACCATGGACCCCGGCTTAAAAATTGCCGGGGTGACGAGGAGATGGGAATCCAAATGCTTTTGCCCTTAAATGATTTAGAACCATTCAGAGGTGACAACCTCCCCCCGCTGTCATTCCTGAAATTTAGCGAGGCATCCACATTTTTGCTTTTTCTTTTTAGAACCATAGGCATGTCCCCTCCCATTGTTTGGACCCCTCGTAGAACCATTCAGAGGTGACGACCTCCCTCATCCGTCATTCCCGAGATCTTTAATCGGGAATCCAAGTTTTTGTCTTTTCTTTTGTTTTTTAAACCATGGACCCCGGCTTAAAAATTGCCGGGGTGACGAAAAAGGGGTAGTAGAATCATTCAGGGGTGACGACACGGAGGCTTTTTCCTCCGGGTTATTTTTTATCTTTTTCCTTTGTCTTTTTGTGTTTTCGTCTTTTCCGGGGGTTATGAGGGGGCTTGCCCCCTCATTGTCTGTTCTGTCATTCCCGAAATCTTT
>JAKPIQ010000026.1 GCA_029549715.1 Candidatus Atribacteria bacterium
AGGCATTGATAGAGCAGTAGAAGCAGTAATTGGAAAGCTAAAGGAAATCAGCAAGGAAGTAAGTGGTAAAAAAGAAGTCGCTCAAGTAGCCACTATTGCTGCTAACAACGATGAATCTATTGGAAACATCATTGCTGATGCCATGGACAAAGTGGGCAAAGATGGAGTTATTACCGTTGAAGAGGCGACGGGCTTAGAAACTACTTTAGAAGTGGTGGAAGGGCTACAGTTTGATCGGGGCTACCTCTCTCCTTACTTTGTAACTGACCCCGAAAGAATGGAAGCGGTTCTTGAGGATGCCTATATTTTAATCTATGAAGAGAAGATATCAGCGGTAAAAGACCTGCTTCCCCTTTTAGAAAAAGTAGTGCAGAGAGGGAAGCCTTTGTTGATCATTGCTGAAGATGTAGAAGGAGAAGCCCTGGCTACTTTAGTAGTTAACAAACTAAAAGGAGTTATTAACTGCGTGGCAGTGAAGGCTCCTGGTTTTGGTGATCGACGGAAAGAAATGCTCCAAGATATAGCCGTAGTTACTGGAGGAACCTTCATTTCCAGCGAGTTAGGAATAAAGCTGGAGAATGTTACTCTTGAGGATCTGGGACAAGCAAGAAAAATAGTAGTAGATAAAGAGAATACCACTATCGTAGAAGGAGCCGGTAAAAAAGAAGACATTATGGCTCGTATGAACCAGATTAAGAAGCAGATTGAAGAAACTACTTCTGATTATGACCGGGAAAAACTGCAGGAGCGGTTGGCTAAAATTGCTGGTGGGGTGGCAGTGGTTCGGGTAGGTGCGGCTACTGAAACAGAGATGAAGGAAAAGAAAGCCCGAGTGGAAGACGCCCTGAATGCTACACGAGCGGCAGTAGAATAAGGAATAGTCCCCGGAGGTGGAGTGGCTCTGATTCGTTGCGAGTCTGCTATTGATGAGCTGAACTTAGATGGTGATGAGAAAATAGGCGCTTTGGTAGTAAAGAGGGCCCTGAGTGAACCAGCGAAGATGATTGCCCAGAATGCTGGCGAAGAAGGCTCGGTAGTAGTAGAAAAGATAAAAACTGCTGATAATATTAACCTTGGTTATAACGCTCTTACCGGGCAGTTTGTGGATATGATAGAAGATGGAGTGATTGACCCGGCAAAGGTAGTACGAGTTGCTCTACAGAACGCATCCAGTGTAGCCGGAGTGATGTTGACTACAGAGTTAGTAGTTACTGAAATTCCGGAGGAAACACCCGCTCCAGTTCCACCCATGCCTGAGTATTGATAGGTGAGGTATAATAATAAATAATAACGGTGGATGAAAAAAAACCACCCGGTAAAGAGTAATCTTTACCGGGTGGTTTACCATCTGGAGGTGATAATGATGCCGGTTTATGAATATCAATGTACTCAGTGCGGTAAAACCTTTGAAGAGCTTCAATCTTTTAGCGATGAACCGATAGCTCAGTGTCCTTTTTGCAAAGGCAGAGTAAAGAGACTAATCGGCAGAAATATAGGTCTGGTGTTTAAGGGGAGCGGCTTTTATTGCACTGATTACCGCTCTCCAAGTTCTTCCAGCCCTTCTAGCTGCAGTACTTGTTCGAGCAATGATTGCTCTACTTGCAGCTCGGGAGGGAGTAGCTCCTAATAAAGGGCAACATACTTGTGGGGATATCTATTAATTGCTGGATTATTAATTCTTTTTGCTTTGTGGGGAGGAACGAGAAGCCAGAGCTCTTCGGTTTCGGTGTCTGAGTTCTGGCAAGAAAAGGAAAAAGAACTGGGAGAGAAGAAAATTCTCTCGGGGTTTTCTCGTTATTTAGGAGGCCATCCTCGCTTTCTCGCGACAAGCGATGGCCTCCTTTTTTTAATGTCTGGAAGTTTGTGGTTCGAGAACTTCGAGAAGGGCCCTAATATTTTGGGCATCACTCCCTCTTTTGAAAAAGTAATTTTTGGTATTCCTCTCTCCCAAATACAAGAAGTAGAGTCTCTCCCTGAAAAAGAATTGTTAAAAAAAGATGTTGGGAGGGAGCTGTGGAGGCGTCGCCGTCTATCCCGTCGTCCTTTTTATCTGGCTGTTAAATACCAGGATGAAGAGGGAGAAAAGACTCTTTATTTTGATAGCATGATCGATGCAGATGCCTGGAAGCAGGAGTTAGAAAAAGCCAAAAACAGTTATGCTCCGGAAGAAGAAATAGAAAAAGGAGAAACTTGTCCCCGGTGTGGGGAAAATATAGATCCTGATTTTAAATTCTGCCCTTATTGTGGATGCAGAATTTCTTAAGGAGGCAATATGTCTTTTCCAGTAGGACACTACCAGGATTTCTCTAAAGCTACAGGGTGTACAGTTTTTTTATTTGAACAGCCCAACCGAGCGGTAGCTACGGTGCGAGGGGGAGCTCCGGGAGGTCGAGAAACTTCCACTCTTTTTCCCGGAAATCTGGTAGAAGGAGTGGATGCCATATTCTTTACCGGAGGTAGTGCCCTGGGCCTTTCCTGCGGAGAAGGAGTAGTGGATTTCTTGCGGGAGAGGAAAAGGGGGTTTAAAACGCCGGGAGGAATAGTTCCCATTGTAGCTGGAGCAGTGATTTATGATTTAGAAGTGGGAGAGCCAGCTTTTCCCAACAGAGACTGGGGTTACAATGCCTCTCTATCTTTAGAAGAGATAGTAAAAGAGGGAACTATTGGAGCAGGAACAGGAGCTACGGTGGGAAAGCTTATGGGAATGGCAAAAGCAGTAAAAGGGGGGTTTGGAAAAGGAAGAGCAAAAGTAGAAGGAGAGGAAATATCTGCCTTCGTGGTTACTAATTCCTGGGGAAACATCTATCATCCCCACACTGGAGAATTGGTAGCAGGAGTTAAAAGGGGAGGAAGGGGGACGACGTTTTCTCCTTTTAATACTACTTTAACTCTGGTAGTTTTCGATTTTTTTCTCTCCCGGGAAGAGTTGTTTTCTCTTTCAGGAGTAGTCCACTCTGCGCTGGCCTCTTGTATTCGCCCCTTTGCCACTCTTTATGATGGTGATACTATTTTTCTGGTGTCTACAGGAAAAAAGAAAGTAAGTGATTACTTATCTTTGGTTTCGGCGATTTATGAAAGTGTCACAGAGGCAGTTTTAAATTCGGTTACCAAAGCTACAGGACTGGCTGGAATTTTAGCTAAAAATGATATAATAGTTTAGCTTTACCGCCGACCGCGGGGCGGCGAGGAAGTTAGTAATCTTTTCCCGTCTGGTATCTAAAAAGAACTGGAACGGAGGTGTTTTCTTTGGAAAGAAGGACTAAAAAATTCGTTTTGGCTGGTGTTTTGGGGGCAATTTCGGTAGTTTTGAGCCTTACTCCCTTAGGGCTTATTCCTGTTCCCAATCTTGCCTCTTACGCTACTACCATGCACATACCTGCTATAATAGGGGGCATTATAGGCGGCCCGGAGGTGGGGGCTCTGGTGGGGTTGATTTTAGCTTTCTCCACTCTTCACTTATTTGCTGGTAATGTTTTGGCCTGTTTTTTGCCCCGCCTTTTGATTGGAGTGGTGGCCTATTACATCTGGAAGTGGTCGGGGAAAAAAGACTGGGGAATAGTTCTGGGAAGCTTAGGGGGAACTTTTACCAATACTATAGGAGTATTAGGCTTGATGGTAGTAACGGGTTTCTTTACCTGGGCACAGGTTTTACCTATTTTTGTTCTTAACGGAGTTTTAGAGTTAATCATTTCTGGTATTATAGTATTGCCTCTGGTGCGTGTTATAAGGCGGGTGGTGAAGTTTTGAGTAGAATTTTAGTAATCGATGTGGGAAATACCCATACCACCTGGGGTGTGTATGAGGATAAAGTGCTTCTTTCTCACTGGCGAGTATCCACCTCGCCTCGCCATACCTCTGATGAGTGGAGCTTTTTACTTCAAAATCTCTTGGAAGAGGAGGGGATAAAAAGAAGCACTCTGGACCGGGCGGTTGTTTCCTGTGTGGTCCCACCAGTTTTAGGGGCTCTTGAGTATCTTTTCCGGGAGAAATGGCTTCTTCCCTATCTTTTTGTGGGGCCGGGGGTCAGAACCGGTCTTTCCCTTCGGGTGGAAGCTAAAGAAGTGGGAGCAGATCGAGTAGTAAATGCTCTGGCTGCTTCTTCTCTCTATGGAGGAGATTTAATTATTGTGGACTTCGGTACTGCCACCACTTTTTGTGCAGTGACCAAGAATAAAGAGTATTTGGGAGGAGTTATTGCTCCGGGGATAAGCATATCATCTGAAGCACTTTACGAGAAGACCGCCAAGCTCCCCCGGGTGGATATTGAAGTGCCTTCTCATATTGTGGGGAAGAATACAGTAGAAGCTATGCGCGCCGGAATTTTTTTCGGTCATATTGGCTTATCCCGGGAAATTGTGAAAAGAATGAAAGAAGAGTTTTCTCCGGAGGCTAAAGTAGTGGGCACCGGAGGGTGGAGTGTTTTTTTGTACCGCCACTGCGATTTTATTGATGTCTTTAATCCGGTTTTGACTTTAGAAGGCTTGAGGATTATCCATGAGCTCAACCAGGAATGAAGAGCAAAAATTAGCTATTGTAGGAGGGCAGTCTAAGGTCAGAGGTAATTTTGAGGGGGGGGATTTTTTAATTGTAGAGGGAGAGTTTGCCGGTTCAATTCAGTGCCGGGAATTGGTGATAACGAGAAAAGGAAAGATAGAAGCCTGGGTGGAAGCAGAAAATATGGAAGTATGGGGAGAGATTAATGGTTTTTCTCAAGTGAAGAAGGTAGTTTGTCGCAAAACTTCCCGCATAGGGGGTTGCATTATGGGGGGAGGCATCGCCTTGGAGCCCGGGGCGGTGATTGAAGGAACATTGGCTTTTGAGAAGACGGAGGACACCGAAGATGGGGGAAAAGAAAGTCGTTAGTGTGAGCCTGGGTTCCTCAAAAAGAAACCATCGTGCGGAGTTAGAGCTTTTAGGGCACAAGGTCTCGATAGAGAGAATAGGAGTAGATGGAGATAAAGACAAGTTTGTAGAGCTATTAAAGAGTTTAGATGGTAAAGTAGATGCTATTGGCTTGGGGGGAGCGGATCTCTATCTTCGAGCTGGGAAGTACCACTATGAAGTAAAAGATGTGGCGCGATTGGTCTCTGTGCTCCGGGAAACGCCTCTGGTAGACGGGGGAGAGCTAAAAGATACCTGGGAGCGAGAGGTCCCTCGCTATTTGCGAGAACGTGAGGGGATAGAGCTTAAGGGGAAAACCGCTTTGATAATGAGCGGGATGGACCGTTATGGATTGGCCGAAGGTCTTTATCAAGAAGGATGCCACCTTCTCATTGGAGACCTACCTTTTGCGGTGGGTGTTCCTGTAGCTTTGCGAAAGCTGGGGACTCTCCGTTTTCTGTCGGTGTTGATGATGCCTGTTTTACGCCGCCTTCCCATCGATGTTCTCTACCCTACGGGGAAAAAACAAGAAGAGCGCCAACCTCGTTTTAGTGGCTATTTTGAGAAGGCAGATATAATTGGAGGAGATTTTCTTTATATCTGGCGCTTTATGCCCGATCAATTGCCGGGCAAAATAATAATTACCAATACCGTTACCTCGCAAGATATAGCAGATATGAAAGAAAGGGGGGTGAAAATTCTGGTTACCACTACTCCAGAGATGAACAACCGCTCTTTTGGTACTAATGTTTTGCAGGCTGTTTTTGTGGCTATTCTGGAAAAGAAGCCCGAGGATATAAAGCCCGAAGAATATTTAGAGCTGATGAGAGAGTTGAATATTAAGCCCCGAGTAGTGAGGCTGTAGTTGCTGCTCAATTTTTCATCTCTGTCTGGCAAGCTTCTTTATTAAAAAAGCAAAAAGATATACAATAATGAAACCATGGAAGATAAAATCTTAACTATAAGAAAAGCACAAATAGACGATCTCCAGGAGATTACCGATATCTATAACGAAGCAGTATTGGAAACCATTTCCACTTTTCATCTTTATCCTCGCTCCTGGGAAGAACAGGTACGTTGGTTTGAAAGCCACAAAGATAGGTATCCTCTTTTGGTGGTAGAAGATGAAGATTTGGTAATAGGATGGGCCTGTTTGAGCCCCTATTCTGATAGGGAAGGTTATCAGTATACAGTTACTGACTCTATATATATAAGAAAGGAATTTCGTCGCCAGCGTATTGGCTATGAGCTTTTGAGTATTCTGGTGGGGGAGGCTCGAAAGCTGGGCTATCACTCCATTGTAGCTTTTATTGCCCGGGAAAACCTGGCCAGCATCAGGCTTCATGAGAAGGTGGGTTTTATATGCCGGGGAGAGTTAAAGGAAGCAGGTTTCAAGTTTGGTAGATGGATAGACGTATGTTTCTATCAAAAAATGTTGGGAGGGAGAGAAGATAAAGAACAGGGAGATTTTGGAGAGAAAGTTCCCCAAAAAGGAAGTGAAAATCCGCCCGGGTAAGAGAGGGCAAGAGATTTATTATCTGGAGACAGCTTCGGTGATTCGGAGATTGAATGAGGCCTGGGAGGGAGAGTGGTCTTTTGAAGTAAAAGATAAAGGCATAGACCGAGAAGCTGGTTATGTGTGGGTCCTGGGAAGGTTAACCTGTGGGGGAGTGGTAAAGGAGCAATTTGGTTCTAAGGCTATTTCGTTGACTTCTGAAGGGATTATTGTGGATCTGGGTGATGACTTAAAAGCGGCAGCGAGTGACGCGCTGAAAAAATGCGCTACCCTCTTAGGAGTAGGGCTTTACCTTTACCAGGAAGAAGAGACCTTGCCCCGTCCTGCTTCGCAAAAACAAAAGGATTTTTTGCGCGATCTTTGGAAAAAAAGAGGAGAAACAGTTGATGAAGAGATGCTGGAAACCATCTCTTCCGGGGAAGCTTCTCGCTTAATCGAGGAATACTTAAAGAAAGAAGAGAATAAAAAGTAATTTTGAGAGGAGGATTAGCTCTATGAACTTTTGGGGAAAGTTTTTCGCTTTCCTGGTGGGAATAATTCTGATAGGTAAAGCTCTGGGAATTATAGCTGTAACCTTCGAGCTGGTACCCCTTCTTGCCCTTCAGGAATGGATAGTTACCGTCTATTTATTTTTTAGCCAGAATATTTTCTCCCAGATTTTGGGGGTTATCCTGGCTGTGGTCCTCGTTCTGGTGGCTCTGTTAGTTTTCCGCCTGCTATTGCCTCGAGGAGAGAGGGCTCTCGTGTATCGCACTGAACAGGGAGATATAAAAGTTTCTTTTAGCTCGTTGCAGTCTTTAGCCCAGGAGGCGCTACGGAGTTTTGATGAGATTATACAATCTCAGGCTGAGATAGAAAAAGTAGGGAACGAGGCTCGCCTAACTCTTCATCTGGCGGTAAAGCCCGAAGCCTCCATCCCCGAGCTTTCTCCTATCATTCAAAATAAAGTGAAAGAAAAAATCGAACGCCAAACTGGTATAACTGTTAGAGAAGTTAAGCTGGCTATCGACTTAAAACCAGAGGAAGAGGCGGTCTAGCATTTTTAAAAAACCGAAACCCCGGAGATAAAAGAGGGAAATAATAGTTCCCAGAGTGAAAAGAGTAATTATTTCTTTTTCCTCGATTGCTCTCCAGGAAAACGTTCCATTCCTCTCCGGGTAAGGTGACAATTGAGGGAAAAAACGGGGCACTTCCCGGGCATAAGTTTTATAGCTTTCTCCAAATTTGTTTTCTAAAAAGCTTTCCTCAGCCCGGATAATTGGAAAAT
>JAKPIQ010000034.1 GCA_029549715.1 Candidatus Atribacteria bacterium
CGAGCAACTCTTCTAATGTCACTCCCTCACTTAATTTCCGTAGAATTAACTCTACGGGTATCCTGGTTCCTTTAATCACTGGCTTACCCATCATTACTTTAGGATTAACCTCTATCCGATTAAGGAGTCTTTCTTCTTCCACTTAGATCGCCTCCTATAGAAATATACCCTCCTTGCGCTAGCGAGCTAACGGGATGTAAATTGAGCAGATTAAAAGATTTTTACGTCTTCTATAGCCCCACCGTTAGAATCTCCAACAACACTGTTGATATTTACCAGCTCAGTTCCTGCTTTATTTTATCACAATCCACTCAACCATGGCATATATTGCTTTTCTCTATTGTTTTCCTTACCCATCCCCTGAGTGTTTCTGACTATAATGGGGGACTCGCCCCCCTTATCAACCCCCAAAAGAGAAAAACATGAAGACAAAAGAGAAAGATCAAAAATAACACGGAGGAAAAAGCCTCCGTGTCCGTCACCCCTGAATGGTTCTACGAGGGGTCCAAATAATAGAACGGGAAACCCTCTATGTATTTTCCCTTCTCCCTCGACTCTTTTTCTTTCCTTCATCCTTTGAGGGTGAAGGAAAGTCAATTATAAGGGGGTGCCGCCCTTTTATAACCTCCAAAAAAATAAAGAAGTATAAAAGATGCAAGGATAATCGAAAAAACTACTTTGCAAGAGGGGAAAGTTGGCTGTGGGTTTGTGTCTGACCAATAAAAAAAGCCCGGAGCAAACTCCGGGCTTTTTTTATTTACCTACTATTTACCTACTTCTATTTCTACTTTTTTCGTTTTGGGTGTACTGGGTTCAACTTTGGGAAGAGTAATGTGCAAAACACCATCTTTGTATTGAGCCTTCACCTCATCTTGTTTTACCCTAGCAGGTAAAGGCAAAGTGCGTTCAAAGGTTCCATAATAACGCTCACGAGCATAATAGCCTACTTTTTTCTCTTCCCACTCGTCCTTCACTTCACCTTTGATGTTTAAGGTGTCCTCAGTAACATGCACCTCTAAGTCCTTGGGATCCACTCCTGGTACTTCTACTTTGGCTATCACTTCATTTTCAGTTTCTGCTATGTCTACAGGTGGAAACCCAGCAACCAGAGAAGGTGTACTGAAGAAAGGAAACTCCATCAGCTCATCAAAAATCTCATCCAGATCAGTTCGTAAGTCAAAGAGATCCCACAGTTGTCTTGCTGGACTTACTCTCCTTTCTTCTCTCCGAACCGGTAACAATCTTCTGGCCATTCCATTTCCCTCCTTTTATCTATTTATTTATTTTCCGACTCCTATTATAATCAGAGAAAGTCAGTTTGTCAATAGGTTGGTCAGAGAAAGTCAAAAAAATTTTTCAGAACGGTCCACAACAGAAACAGGAAAAAGGAGAGGCGCTCCATTGTTTATAGCATTCTCCAAACCTGCTACAGTTATCTTTTCCGATGAGAAGAAAAAAAGATGGAGTGTCCAGAGAGGGATACCGCAGTAGGGTTTCACAGCTAACTGTAATTAAAAGAGATGATATTCTAAAACTTGTTCTACCGAGAGCTCGGGAATGCCCAGATAAAAGCCAGCCACATCTACCAGAGCCTCGAGAGGCAAAAGCCCGATTATCTCTCCTCCTTTTACCTCTACTCCCCAACGCTTAGCTTCCAGCTTTACCAGTTCAAAGGCCTGATAAATGGTGCTTTTCTTAAAATCTAAAAGGTTCATAGAAACCTGAACCATGTCTTTGCTTTTTAAGCTAACCCCGATAGCTTTAACGTAGCGTAATCCCCCCGTCTCACCCCGCAGCTTGCGAGCGATTGCTTTTGCAATATCGAGGTCTTGGGTTTTCAGGTTTACATTGAAAGCCACGAGAGGCCCCCGGGCTCCAATGACCACTGCTCCTAAAGTGGGGTGAATTTTAGCCGGACCCAGATCCGGATGTCTCTCGGGGACTTTATCTATCTCTTCCTTCAGGAGCTCATATCCTCCCCGGCGGATGCGGGAAAGGTCCCGGTGTTCCTCCCGGAGAGCCGCCTCCCCATAAAAATAAACCGGGACATCAAATCTCTCGGCTACTTTTTCTCCCACCTTCCAGGCTAATTTCTTACAATCCTCCATATCCACTCCCTGCCAGGGAGTAAAAGGAATCACATCTACCGCTCCCACTCGGGGATGCTCTCCCCGATGCCTGGATATATCTATTTCTTTTTCTGCTATCTCCACAATTTTAAGCACGGCTTTTTCTAAGCTTTCTTCTTCTCCTATGAGGGTTACCACCGAACGATTATGGTCGGGATCGGAAGAATAATCAGCCACTTTTAACCCAGGAAGACCAGAAATTTCTTCAACTATTTTTTCTACGAGGAAAGGAGAGGAAGTGCTCAAATTAATAGCGCTCTGAATAACTCTTTTCAATTACTTTACCTCTACCCCTAAAGTATTTTTCATCTCCCGGAGGGCCCATTCATGAGCCGCCAAATCAAAAGAGGTAACTCCCTTTTCGCGAACTACCACCTGGTAGTTAAGCATTCGAGCCTCTGCTGAAGTGTATAGAACACAAATATTGGTGCATACTCCCACTATTTCCAGTTCTTCTATTTTTTTCTCCCGCAAAAGAAGATCTAAAGATGTACCGAAGAAGGCACTGAACCTTCTTTTGGGGATAATATAGTCACCGGCTTGAGGGGTGAGCTCTTCTGTGACTTTCCCTCCCCAGCTTCCCTCTATGGCATGGGGCGGAAAGAGAGTAAATTCCTGGTCATCAGGACGGTGAGAATCACAAACATAAATGATAGGTATATTTTCCTTCCGACATTCAGAAACTAATTCTTGAGAAAAAGTTATCACCTCTTTAGCTTTTTCTCCCACAAAAAGCGCTCCCCGGGGATGGACAAAGTCGTTCAAAAGGTCTATCACAAGCAGAGCTTTCATTTTGATTCCCCCTGTAGCTCATCTTCCACCAAAGGTACAAAAACACAGCCTCCGTGGTCTTCTAACACCAGTTTTCCCTTTCTCTTTATCCCTCGCACCAGATTTTGCCCTCTTTCTGCTTCCAAAGGCAAAACAATTATCCCTTCCTCTTTCAGTTCTTCCACCCAGGCAGGATAAATCTTTTTAGAACAGGCACTTACTATTATTTTATCGTAGGGAGAAAACCGAGGTAGCCCCTTGCTTCCATCCCCTTCTACGAGGACTACATTACGATATCCCAGCTGAGAGAGAATACCTCCCGCCCGCTTTATGAGCTCAGGAATCCTCTCCACGCTATAGACCATTTTGACTAACTCAGCGAGAATAGCCGTCTGGTATCCTGAGCCGGTGCCTATTTCTAAAACCTCATCTCCTTCCTGGGGATTTAAAAGCTCCACCATCAAAGCCACGATGTAAGGTTGAGAAATGGTTTGCCCGTATCCGATGGGAAGAGGGGTATCCTGGTAAGATAGATCTCGGTGAGATGGAGGAACAAACAGATGACGAGGAACACGCAAAAAAGCTTCAATCACCCGCTGGTTCTTTATCCCCCGCAGGATTAGTTGCCTCTCCACCATATTTTTTCTCTGTTCTATAGTTTCTTTGCTATCAAACTCCATCATCAGTAGCCCACCCTAAAATCAGAATACAAACCAGAAAAAGGAAACCACTCTTCTGAATAAGAAGTGATATAAGCACTTACCGGTCCTTGTTTTATTTCTTCGAAGAATTTTTCCACCTCTTCCTTTTTTCCCTCTGCTATAACCTCTACTTCTCCAGTGGGGAGATTTCTCACCAACCCCGTCACCTCAAATTCTCCTGCTTTACGCAACACAAAATAACGATAGCCCACTCCTTGAACCAGGCCTCGCAAAACTAACCTTCCCCGCACCCACTGAGCCACACTACCCCCCTCCTCCCCCAATTTTATTCCGAACGGCAAAGAGGAGACAAACCTTTATTCTGCAAAATTTCTCGCAGCTCCTCTCCCAGAATAAAATCGGTAAGATTAGGGCGCAAGGGAGTTATGGAAACTTGAGAACACCAAATCGCGTGAAAATCAGAATTTTCCGGGAAATCTACCTCTCTTTTTTCCTCTTCCAAAACAAATTCTCTCACCTCCGGATTCTGGCTTTCTACCTCCCTCACCCGGGTTAAGTAAAAGCGGTCTCCCAGAGTGGTAATAGACCAACCCTGCAGGTCCTCTTTATCAGGTACATCGGGAATGTTTAAATTCAGTACTACATTTTTCTCTCTTTTTAGAAGGCCCTCAAAGGTCTCAAATACTTCCACCGCCACCTCAGCAGCCAGCTGATAATTGAAATAATTATTTACCACCAAAGAAACTGCAAGAGAGGGAATTCCTGACATAGCCGCTTCCATAGCTGCGGCCACTGTTCCAGAATAAAAGACATCAAATCCTAAATTAGGACCGCGGTTTATCCCTGAAACCACAAAATCAATGAGTCCGTCATCAAAAAGGCGGAGGGCCAGAATTACCGTATCTGCCGGAGTCCCTTCCGCTGCATATCCCCTCACTCCCCCCACCTCTACTTCTCTCACCCGCAGTGGATGGCGAGAGGTAATGCTGTGACTGGAGCAGCTCTTCTCTTCTTGAGGAGCAACCAGTATTACTTCTCCTACTCCCTTGAATGTTCTAACCAAAGCCTCAATGCCCGGGCTTTCAAAACCATCATCGTTGGTAATTAAAATCCTCTTCATTCCTTTCCTCCCTCTCTCCTTACTATCTCCCGGGCCACCACTACCCCTGAGGCTGAAGCTTGAACCAGGCCTCGAGTAATTCCCGCTCCATCTCCCACCAGAAAAAGGTTTTCTACATCGCTTTCCAGGTGAGAATTCAACTTTACTCGAGAAGAGTAAAATTTAACCTCTACTCCATATAAAAGGTTGTGAGGAGAGTTAATACCGGGAATAAATTTATCCAGAGTTAACAACATTTCTTGAATATCCTGAAGAAAACGGAAAGGCAAGGCAAAACTCAAATCTCCCGGGCTCGCTCCCCGAAGAGTGGGTTTCACCGGCGATTTACTAATTCTCTCCGGCGTGGAACGCCTCCCCAATTGCAAATCTTTCAATCTCTGGACAATCACCCCTCCACTCAACATATTGGCTAATCTAGCCACATACCTTCCATAAGCAATGGGTTCTCGAAAAGGTTCAGTAAAATGAGTGCTTACCAAAATAGCAAAATTAGTGTTGGAGCTTTCCCGATTTCCGTAACTGTGACCATTAACCGTAATAATACCATCGTTATATTCTGTAACCACTTCTCCCCGGGGGCACATACAAAAAGTCCGCACCCGGTCATCAAAAGTAGGGGTATAATAAATTAATTTGAGCTCATAAAGGGTATCGGTAAACTCATCCATTATAGAAGCGGGGACTTCTACTCTCACCCCCAGATCCACTGGATTATTTTCCACTGGCAAGTTCAGGCGCAAACATTCTCGACGCAGCCAGTCTGCACCTACTCTCCCTGGAGCTACTACCACAAATTTGCTTTCTACCTCCTCTCCATTGCGGAGCTTAACCCCCTTCACTTTCCCATCTTCTACTAAAATTCTCTCCACCGGAAGAGAAGTTTTAACTTCTACTTTATCGCTCAGATAATCATACATATTTTTTAAAATATCCCGACATCTATCAGTGCCTAAATGCCTTATCTGAGAAGGGACCAGAACCAATCCCGCTATCTCTGCTTTTTTACGTAATTCTTCTACTTTTTCTAAGTCTACCCCATAAACTTTATCCGTTCCTCCAAAGCGAAGGTAGATAGAATCCACATATTGCACTACTTCTCGGAATAACTGGTTATCAATATAATTGGTAAGCTGACCTCCTACTTCTTGAGAGAGAGTAAGTTTACCATCACTGAAGGCTCCCGCTCCCCCCCAACCACACAAAAGAGAACAAGGAGAACACTTTTGACAAATACTATTATTTTCTCGCGCCGGGCAAGAACGCCTTCCAATATTTTTTCCTCTATCCACCACAAGAACCTGTAAGTCACTTTTTTCACTCAATTCTAAAGCGGTAAAGACACCAGCAGGTCCTGCCCCTACCACAACTACGTCATAATTTTTTCTCAACTAACTATCACCATGCTTCTTTTTAATTTCTTCTAAAATATTCAGAGCCACCTCTAAGGCATTGGTGCCCTCTTCTAAGCCTACCAGAGGCTTTTCACCATTCCTCACACACTTGATAAAATGTTCCAACTCTAAACGTAAGGGCTCACCTTTTTGCATGGGGGGTTTTTCCATCAAAAGATAAGGAAAAGAAGAGGAGGTTTTTTTATACACTGCCAGCTCTTGTTCTAGATAGTCTATAGAAATGAAAGAATCCAATTGAGTCACTTCCATCCGGCGAATTTTTTTGCGAGTAATACGACTGGCAGTGAGATTAGCTATACATCCATGGGAGAAAACCAGTTGAGCGTTGGCAATATCTTCCTCCCGGGAAAAAACCGGGTAACCAGAAGCATTGATTTTAACCACTTTATCTCTCACTACGCTCATTACAATATCTATATCATGAATCATTAAATCCAGAACCACTCCCACATCGGTATTGCGCCTGGTATAAGGACCCATCCGGGAGCAATCGATAAAAATAGGGTGATCCACTATTTTGGAAAGTTCCACCACCGCTGAATTAAAGCGCTCAATATGCCCTACCTGGAGAACTACCTTTTTTCTGTTAGCCATTTCCATCAATTCTTTAGCCTCTTTCAAAGAAGTGGTCACTGGTTTTTCTATCAAAATGTTTATACCCTCTTCAATAAATCTACCTGCAATATCCCGATGAATGACAGTGGGAACTACTATACTTACCGCGTCCACTTTACCAAAGAGGTCTCGATAATCAAAAAAAGCTGCGGTGGAGTAACGCTCTGCTACCTCTTTAGACCTTTCTTGGTTAATATCCACTACTCCTACTAATTCCACACCGGGAAGCTCAGAATAAACTCGGGCATGATGTTGACCTAAATAGCCCACTCCTACTACTCCCACTCGCACTGGATTCAAAATTACCACCTCGAGTTAATAAGCTAATGGTTCAGAAAAAATTCCCGTACCTCAAAAACCACAGTATTCAAATCTTCCCCGGTCAACTGAGGATGTACCGGCAAGGATAAAACTTCCCTGCTCAATCTCTCCGCTACTGGAAAGGAAGAAGCAGGCAACAAACCCTGCAAAAAGGGCTGGTGGTGAAGAGGCAAAGGATAATAGATTTCACACCCTATCCCCCTATCGCGCAAAAACTGAAGCAACGCATCCCTTTCTTCCCTTATCCGCAACGTGTACTGGTGAAAAACGGGCAAAGCGTAAGAAGGAAGGTAAGGAACATCTATAAAGGGGATATCAGCCAGTTCTCGATTATAAAAAGCGGCATTTCGACGCCTTTTTTCATTAAACCTCTCCAGTTTAGAAAGCTGAACTCGACCTAACGCTCCTCCTATATCAGTAAGACGAAAATTATAACCTAACATTTCATGGTAATATCTTTTTTTGCTTCCATGATTTATAAGCATACGGCATTTTTGGGCTAAAAGGAGGTCACTGGTAGTGACCATTCCTCCCTCACCTGTGGTCATATTCTTAGTGGGATAAAAACTAAAAACTCCCATATCTCCCCAACTTCCTACTTTCCTACCCTGACACTCTGCCCCATGCGCCTGAGCACAATCTTCTACAAGAAAAAGGTTGTATTTTTGAGCTAAAAAAGTTATTTCCTCTAAGTCACACGGAAGCCCATAAAGATGGACAGCTATTATTCCCTTGATGTTTTTCTCTTTTTTAAGGATATCCTCAAGCTTTCCCGGGTCAAGGTTAAAAGTTTTTTCATCCACATCACAAAAAACCGGTATTCCTCCACAGTAGAGGATAGAACTAGCCGTAGCCACAAAAGTGAAGGGAGTGGTAACAACCTGGTCTCCCTCCTTAACTCCTAAAGCTTTCAGAGCTACAAATAAAGCAGTAGTTCCACTGCTTGTAGCTATGGCTTCTTTTACTCCTATATAGTGAGCAAATTCTTCTTCAAATTTTTTAACATTTGTACCCTGAGCCAGAAATCCCGAGTCTAAAACCTCCTCCACCGCTCTTTTTTCTTCTTCTCCTAAACAGGGTTTACTCAAAGGTATATTTACCATTATTTTACCCATCCTCAAAACAGCGAAAACTTTCTAAATAACTAAGATAATTTTGGAAATGAGCTTCTACTTCCTCCATAGAATCACCACCAAATTTTTCTCGGTAAGCAGTGGCTAAAACCCAGGCTAACATTGCTTCTCCTACTACCATTGCTCGGGGAACAGCACAGATGTCAGAGCGCTCAAAACGAGCAGGAACGGCCTTTTTCTCCTTTACATCCACGCTCACAAGACCCCGCCGAAGAGTAGGAATGGGCTTCATGGCGCATCTAGCCCAAATTATATCCCCTGCTGAAATTCCCCCTTCTATTCCTCCACTCCGGAAAGTCTGGCGATAAAAAGGAAAAAGGGGATGATGAGGATCATAAAAAATCTCATCATGGAACTGGCTTCCCCGCAGAGTTGCAGAGCGAAAACCTTCTCCTACCTCTACTCCTTTAATTCCTGGAATACCCATCAAAAAGAAAGCTAACCGGCTATCCAACCGCTCTTGAATTTCGCTATAGCTTCCCAGGCCAGGGACCACTCCTTGAGCCACCACCACAAAAGTGCCCCCTAAGGTGTCTCCCTCTTCCCTTACCTCTTCTATTAATTCTATCATCTCTTTTTCTCTCTCCGAGTCATAAGTATGCAGAAGAGAGCTCTCTGCCCGGGATATCTTTTCTTCCCAACTCAGCTCTCCTTGGGCACTAATTTCTCCTATGCTTTCTACAAATCCCCCCACCTTTACCCCCCAGTGACGGAGAAAAATCTTAGCCACTGCCCCGGCCAGGCATTTTCCCACTGTTTCTCGAGCACTGGCCCTCTCAATAACATTTCTCAGGTCAGAAAAACGGTACTTCACCATCCCCCCCAAATCGGCATGGCCAGGACGAGGAACAGTAATCTCTTTATAGGAAGAAGGAGCACTGCCTCGAGGATCCATAATAGTAGACCAATTCTCATAATCTCGATTTTTAACTCCCAGCACTACCGGACCCCCTAAGGTTTTCCCCCACCGCACTCCTCCTAAAATTTCTACCTCATCTTTTTCTATCTTCATACGTCCTCCTGAGCCAAAACCACTTTGGCGTCGGGAAAGCTCCTGGTTGATGAAAGGAATATCTATTTCCAGATTGGCAGGAAGCCCTCTAATGAGAGTTATAATACCCGGGCCATGAGATTCACCGGCGGTGTGAAATTCTAGCAATGCCTTTCTCCTTAAGACGCACTATCTCCTCAAGATAAGATAACAATTCTTCTTCCTCACCTTCTCTTATAATCTCTATCATCTTATCTAAATCTCTTTGAAAAAAATAGATTGCTTTTAATATCTTATCTCGATTGGTGATAAAAATATCCCTCCACATCCAGGGAGATGAGCCAGCTACTCTCGCCCAATCCCTAAAAGAAGGACCAGCATACTGAGGCAAATCTTTCCCGTAAGATAAAGCTGCAGAAAGAAAACAATTAGAAAGGACATGAGGGAGGTGACTGATCATGGCGCATATTTCATCATGTTCTTCAACAGTTAAAAAAAAACCTGCCCTCCCAAAAAATGGGCTATCTCTTCTACTATATTTTTACCACTCACTGATATCGGAGGAGGAGAAACCAAGATTGGCACATTCCTCAAAATTCCCCGCTGGGCATGTTCTATTCCGCTTTTTTCTCCACCCCCCATAGGGTGAAAACCAAAATATTCTAACCCACAAAGAGCGGGGGATATCTTTCTCCACACCCACTCTCTAGTACTTCCTAAATCTAAAACTCGAGCGGAAGGAGAAAGGTAAGGACGAATCTCCTCAAACACAGAAGGGGTGCTCATCACCGGAAGAGCCAAAAAAACCACATCCGCTTCTTTCACCACTTCTTCTAAAGAAGAGGAGATGAAATCCACCGCTCCCAAATCTTTTGCCTTTTCTGCTACTTTGGGGTTTATATCATAACCTTTAACAAGCTTTTTATAAGGCCAATTGGCCAACTCTAAACCCAGAGAACCACCCATTAACCCTAAACCAATGATAGCCACAGTTAACTCCTCCAAGTTATACCTCCTTCCCCATTGTAGCTGCTAATTTCTTTATTTCTTTCATCAAGTGGTTAAACTGCTCAGGAGTAAGGGATTGAGGACCATCTGATAAGGCCTCAATGGGATTGGGATGAACTTCAATGATAAGACCATCAGCTCCGGCAGCCAGCGCAGCTAAACTCATAGCTTCTACTAAATCACTTCTTCCCGTACCATGACTGGGATCAGCTAAAATGGGAAGATGACTCTGCATTTTTACTAAAGGAATACAGCTCAGATCCAAAGTGTTCCGCGTGGAAGGCTCAAAAGTCCTTATTCCTCTCTCACACAAAACTACCTGATAGTTTCCCTGAACCAGAATATATTCAGCAGACATCAAAAGCTCCTCTACTGTGCTCATCATACCTCGTTTAAGGAGTACAGGTTTGCGCAACTTACCCACTGCCTCCAGCAGGCGAAAATTCTGCATATTCCGAGCCCCTATCTGAATCATATCGGCATATCTGGCCACCAAAGGTAGTTCCTCTACTCCTAATACTTCAGTAACTACAGGTAGCCCGGTTATTTCTCGAGCCTTAGCTAAAAATTTTAACCCTTCTTCTGCTAACCCCTGAAAACTGTAGGGAGAAGTTCGAGGCTTAAATGCTCCCCCTCGTAAAATTTTTGCTCCAGCTTCTTTCACCCGCACAGCGGTTTCTACAACTTGCTCTTCTGACTCTACCGAACAAGGACCAGCTACAAATACCAGTTTCCCCCCTCCTATTTCTACATTACCTACTTTTACTACAGTATCTGTTTTCTGATACTCACGACTGGCCAATCTATAAGGGGCAAGAACTGGTATTACTTTTTCTACAAAAGGTAATACTCCAATTTTTTCTTCTAAATTTACTCCTCGCTCATCACCGATGGCACCAATAATAGTTCTCTCTACTCCCCGAGAAACATGAGCCCCGAAACCGAGCCTTTTCAGTCTTTCTACTACCTCATCAACTTCTTCTTGAGTTGCTCCACTCCGCAACACAATAATCATTGCTTTTCTCTCCTAACTATAAATACGGTAAAGTTCTCCACAAGCTGCCTGAATATCCTGTCCTCGTCGCTTTCTTATCGTTACCTTTATCCCTCTTTCTTCCAGAACCGAGGCAAAAGCTTTTACTCTTTCTGGAGAAGATGGAGAAAAAGTAGAATAAGAAACTAAATTACCAGGAATAAGATTAACATGAACTAGCAAATTCTTCAATAATTTTGCTACTTCTTGAGCATCTTCTTTACTATCATTTATCTCCTGCCAGAGAGTGTATTCTACAGTCACCCGCCGGTGAGTAATAGCCAGATATTCCTTTATCGCTCCTAAAACCTGCTCTAAGGAATAAACTTTATTAATAGGTATCAACCAACTACGTAATTCATCTCGAGGGGCGTGCATTGACCAGGCCAGGTTAACTTCTGGCCAATCTCTTCCCCATTTTACGATTTTGTCCGGTATCCCCACCGTAGAAACAGTTATTCTCCTTGCTCCCTTCCGGAAGCCTTCCGGAGAATTTATCACTTGAAGCGCTCGATGTACATTCTCATAGTTAAGCAGGGGCTCTCCCATCCCCATAAATACTAAGTTATTGGCCACCACCCCCATTTCTTTTTCTACCACCCATACCTCTTCTACTATCTCCTGGTAGGTAAGATTTCGCCGGAACCCAGCAAGACCAGTAGCACAAAAAGTGCAACCCACTGGACAGCCCACTTGAGTAGAAAGGCAAAGAGTTCGATGATCTAGATGGGGAATAAGTACTGTTTCCACTGTACCTTGAGGAGGAAAACGAATTAAAAACTTTACTGTTCCATCCTTCGATTTTTGAACCTCCTCAACTCGAGAGCTACCCAGAGAAAAAGTGCCATCCAGCTTTTCCCGCAAGGTAAGAGGAAGGTTGCTCATCTTATCAAAGGAATCTGCTTTCTTTTCATATATCCACTGGAAAATTTGTTGAGCTCGAAAAGAAGGTTCTCCCTCAGTTTCCAGCCAGGAATAAATATCAGAAGGCAAAAGTCCAATTAAGTTTCTCTTTTCCATCTGTTCTAATCATTATCCCCAAGTGAAAAATTTAAAGAAATAACTTAATGGCGGAGAGGGTGGGATTCGAACCCACGAGACCGCTCAGCACGGCCTACTCGATTTCGAGTCGAGCGCCTTCATCCCCTCGGCCACCTCTCCTCTTTTTAACTTGAAATAATTTTTAAGAATTTCGCTGCATTTATCTTCCAGTATTCCCCCTTCTATTTCCACACAATGAGGGAAGAGTTTCTCATCAAAAACATTGATTACGCTTCCCGCTGCCCCCCACTTGGGGTCCCAGGCTCCAAAAAAGACTTTCTTAATCCGGGCTTGAATTATAGCTCCAGCACACATAGGACAGGGCTCCAGAGTAACAAAAAGAAAAGCCCCACTCAGGCGCCAGCTGCCTAAAATCTGAGAAGCCCGATTGATAGCTATAATCTCAGCATGAGCGGTTACCTCTTGCCGCTTTTCCCTTTGATTATGAGAGCGAGCTATGACCTCTCCTTCTGAAACAATACAGGCACCTACTGGAACCTCGTCTTCCTGGAAAGCCTGTTGAGCTTCCTCCCAGGCAATTTCCATAAATCTTTCTTTCATAATATCTTCATTCATTTAACCGAGATCACTCGTCCTTCAGTTAATCCTACTAACTCCCCAAAAGAAAGCCTGAACACGCTGCGAGGGTCACCAGCAGCTGCCCAGATTTCTTCGTATTTCTCCAGGTCCCGATCAATAAAAGTTTCTATCCTCTCTTTGTGACCCAGAGGAGGAACTCCCCCGATGGCAAAACCGGTTTTTTCCCTCACAAACTGAGCATCTCCTTTGCGAATGGGCTCTCCCACCAAGCATTCTAGTTGCTTTTCGTTAACCCGGTTCTCTCCACTTGTTAAAACTAAAAAAGGACGATGAGTGTGTACTCCTTCAAAAACCAGAGATTTAACAATCTGCCCTATCTCGCATCCAATCGCTTGAGCTGCTTCTTCAGAGCTTCGAGTAGAGCAAGAAAACTCCACCACCCGTGAAGATAATCCCACTTTTTCTAACACTTCTCTAAACCGATTTACTCCTGCCTTTGACTCTCCAGACATAGCATTCCCCTCTTTTATTATACATTGTACCTTTCTCTCCCTACTTTGCAATACCCCTTGAGTAAACACCAATAATCTTCCGTTATTTCTTCCAATCTCTTCCCGCCTGGAAAAAAGCATCAATATTTTCTAAAGGTACATCCTGGGGTAAATCACAGCCAGTACTCAAAATAAAAAGAGGAAAGTCTCTCATATCTTCTAAAAGATCCCATGTTTCATCATAAACTTCCTGAGGAGAGTTAAACAACATGTTAACCGGGCTTATATTACCAATGAGAAGGGTACTTTCTCCCACTATTTGAGATGCTTCTTTCATATCCACCAGACTATCCAAACTCAAGCCTGCTACTCCTGAATCTACCATCTCCTCTAAAAGGTGAAAGGTATCACCGCACACATGGAGAGTAATTTCCACATCATCGAAAATTCCTACCATTTCCCGATAAAAACGAGAAATGGTGTGACGAAATTGTTGGGGACCAAAAATCACTGCTGTAGGATCCAAAATCATAATAGATTCTGCACCGTTTTCCCGTAAAGATTGTGTATATCTCATAATCACTTGATGAGAAAACTCCATAATTTCTTCAAAAAAGTCTGGCTCCAGAATACTTTTAATCGCTAACTCGTTAGCCCCCATTAATAAACCCGATAAAGTTAAAGGACCTATGACATAAGCTCCCACCGGGCAGGGAAAAGCCGCTCGCATATGCTTTAAAGTTTCTAAATAAACGATGACTCTTCCATCCCCCAGAATATCGATTCCTCGAAATTTATCCAGGTCTCCACTGCTTTTTACCAGATGTGCTTCCACTGAAGGAGTTTCCTCTAAAGGAAAACGCACTGGTAATCCCAGAGCGCTGGCTTCTACTGATAGATCCATAAGGAAAAACATAGCATCAGGACGAAAGCGATCATACAGGCGGCTGAGGGAGCGAAATTGCACTAAGTGATTGAATTGATTTTGCTTGATGGTAGTTCCAGTAAACCGAAGACCAGAGTATCCAAAAAGAGGAACAATGGCCCGCCTTCCCTTTTCGTAAAAGTGAAGAGCTAAATCACGCAAAGAATTACATTCTTTCCTCATTTTTCACCACCTAAAATTTATATAAATAATTTAATTATCTCATCTATTTTAATTCTTCTCCACTTCCCCGGTCAATAGAGAGGGAATTATCCGAAGCTAAAGCATCGAATTTTTACAAACTCTAAATCAGCTATAATATCTCGCAAACCTGCTCAATCGCTCAAGACTTGAAAACCAGCTACATGGGTAAAAAATTCAGAATTTTCCGCGCTGAGGGATGCTTTTCTTCCTCGCTTTTCCCCTCAGTGGTTTTTGTCTTTAGTCGTTTTCGCTTTTCTAGGGAGTTAGAGGGAGTTTCCTCCCTATACTGAGAAAGGAAAAGCATCTTTCTCAGTAGATTTTTATCTTTTTATTTTAGGTTTTTGTCTTAGGTTTTTTGTCTTTCAGGGGGTTATAGGGGGATCATTTTCCCCCCTATAGTCTGCTGTAGGCTATTCGTGCTTGCAATAACGATTAATTACCATTAATTTTGCCATCAACTATAATACTACTGAATACCACTTCTTTACCAGACTATCAAAAGCAGTTTAGAGTAAATTTTATGCTTTTGTCGACAAAATTAATATAGAGTAAAAAGATACAAAAAAAGAAAAAGGCAGGTGCTGGTGCCTGCCTTTTTCTTCCAGGATTTATTGCTTGAAAAAGAACTGCTCTGGACGACCATTCTTGGGAGATCTTATGTTGTCATCCCACAAAAGCCCATCGGGGATATTTCTGAAGTTATTTTTTGCGACTATAAGTTGAGGGACTTCCCCTACAGTCCCAATCATCCAGATATTCTCCTTGTGCAGGTCGATTATTCCTTTAAACAATTCGTCTCTCTGTTCTTCATCGGCAGTGACTCTCACCTCATCCCAAAGTTCGTAGATCTTTCTAATATCACCTTTTGGTTCTTCTCCACCTTTTCCGTTGGTTCTATACCATGTAGCATAGAGAGGAGCCCATGGTGCTTCTACAACAGTGCCAAGGAGATGACCCGGGTCGGAGAGTATAGCAACGTTTCTATCAAATCCCCAAACTCCCACTTCCACATCCCCCGCTTCGGCTCGAACCACATACAGCGATCTCTCCAGAGGCTTTAGAGCCACTTTTATCCCGATGCTCTCCCAGTACTGCTTTATTACTTCCAGATATGGTCTATCTCCCGAATATTCTATGGTTATAGAGAGGGTCTTTCCATCGGGTCTCAATCTAAAACCATCTTTGTCTCTTTCAGTCAAACCCATCTCATCAAGATATCCATTTGCCTTTTCAGGATCATATTCTGCATAAACTTTCTCCCATTCAGGGTCATAAAAAGGAGCACCGCTTATGATAGATGCCTGTCTCGGTTCACCCAACCCCAGATAGAAAAGCTGATTTAGTTCTTCTCTATTCATTGCCAGGGACAGAGCTATTCTAAATCTTTTATCTTCAAATATTTCTCTTAATGCAGGATCTTTCACATTTTGATTGGGAAGTATGGCTGGACTGGCACCGGTCCCCTGAGGCCACTTTAATACTCTATAGTTTCCTGCACTGCGATTTTCCATAAGCAACGTATAGTCATCAAGGACAAATCCCCTCTCCTGCATATCTACTTCACCTGCTATAGCTTTTAAAACAGCAGTCTCACCAGCACCACCAGCAACCAGTAACGTGTGGGTTATTTTATCTATATAAGGGAGTTGATTCCCTGCAGGATCAATTTTCCAATAATAAGGATTTCTCTCCATTATCTGAAGAGTAGCAGTAGGAAGATTTGTAGCCTTCCATGGATATAGAACAGGCAAATCCGGGTTTAGTAAAAAATCATTCATGTTACTAAAAAGTTGATACCAATCTTCTAACCCTGCCTCTTTAACCAGCTTATCTATCTCCTCTTTCGGAGTATACCGGGGATGGAACTGCTCCAAGTAATGCCGGGGAGCAAAGAATGTATGTCCTCCTCCCATTTTACCTATAGAGATTAAGAATAGAGGGTTGGGTTCTGCAAATTCCACTTTAAATGTATAAGTATCTACTTTTTCTAACTTCAAAGGTTCTTCTCCTGCGGTAAGCCATTTAGGTATAGCTGGAGTAATCTCTTCATTAAGCAGTATATCTTCATACCAGAAGACCACGTCATCAGTAGTTAGAGGAACTCCATCTGACCACTTTATTCCCTCTCTAAGTTTAAAGATATAAACTTTAGCATCTTCAGAAACTTCCCAGCTTTCTGCCACATTGGGTAAAATTTTAGTTCCGTCCTTATCAAACATTACAAGATGTTCACTACAAAGTTTATAGGGCCCAGGAGAATCTGACATTCCACCCCAGGTTCTTTTCCATGTTCCTCCGTACTGCCCGATTTCTTCATAGGGGGTTACTACTAAAGGATTGTTCGGCAATCTTTCCTCTACCGGAGGGAGTTTCCCCTGCTCCACCAGCTCTGCTAACATTGGTGACTCATTGAACTCGGTGATCTTCTCCCCGGTAAGTTCTTCATAGTCGGATAAGTTGTAATACTCTCCGGGAATAACCTCCTCCTGAGCAAAAGAGATAGAGGTAAAACCTACCAACACACCAAATACCAAACTCAACACCACTAACCTCACTGAATATTTTTTCATTCCCTCCAAACCTCCTGTTGATAAATCTCAATTAAAGTTTTTTGTTGAAATCAGTAACTTCCATCGCCACTAAGGGCACCGACTTCCTTTGCCAACTTACTTCATAATAACATCACCTTCTTGCACAAAATGCAATTATATTGCATTTATACCCATTATAAAATACCGACCTTTAACTTGTCAATAAAATTCCTTTCCTAGCATAAAAAATAATGATATGGCCATGTAAACAATGTCGGAATATAGAGGAAAGAAAAGAAATTATTGCTCTTTCTGGGTAGCTATAAAAAGTATGGGGTATTTTTCAAACAGCCTCATACCGGTAAAGATATCTTGCCAAGGAGAATTGCAAGTATCGGATTATGTTGTGAATCAAAACTACACACTAGCCATTTCTATCTATAGTCTCCCCATCCCGGGGAAGAGATGCAATACAACAAATACTGTTTATGAGCTGACACTGGAGGAAAAATAGCACTGAACAACAAGTTTCTAACTTCAAGAAACTTTGGTGCCTGCAATTTCTAAAGAAACCACCTCTTTGGACTTCTTCATTCTTTTCCATCTCTTGCCAGAGGATGATGAGTACTTATGAAAATATATGTTTTTAACTCCCGGAATAGAATATGTCATTTTCAGCTACCCACCTATCCTACAGCAGGTAAGCTATTCTCCCCTAACCTCTACCCACACCCGACGAGTACGAGGACCATCAAACTCGCAAAAGAAAATTCCCTGCCAGGTTCCCAAAAGTAAATTGCCTCTCTCTATCAACACCGAAACCGATGAACCTACAAGACTTGCCTTGACATGAGCAGGAGCATTGCCTTCCAGGTGCCGGTAAGGTAAATTAGCAGGAACTATCCTTCGTAAAGCTTCTAAAATATCCTCTACCACACTATGATCAGCACTTTCGTTGATGGTGACACCGGCAGTAGTATGAGGGACATAAACTACTGCTACTCCTTTTTGAACATTAGAAGAAGTCAGTGCTTCCCTTACTAAATTGGTAATATCAATGAATTCTTCCTGAGAATGAGTTCTTACCGTAAATTCGCTGGGCATTTTGATCTCTCCTATCCTAATAATTTTTTCAGTTTTTCTTCTTCCTCTTCCGGGAAAATCTCTCTCTCCTTCTGGTATAATCCTTCTCTATTCTCCTCCGAAGTAGCCCAAGGAGGAAGAGGAAATTTTACCGTAAGGGGAATACGTAAAAATGGTTGATCCACAATTACCTCTCCCGGTAGAAGAGTAGCTGCCTTATCTCGTAAAGTCCCCTCTAAATGGGCATACTCCTCTTTGTGCAATTCAGCCAATTTTTGCCTACCCACTGCTGTAGTCGCTGCTTGAGTTATCACTCGATAGTCTACCTGAGAGGCAGTTTGTTCTGCTCCGATCAAGACCACTCGAAAAGAGCGACCCCTCTCTGCCACATCCCGAAAGATATTCCCCAGAGGACCCCCTCCGGTACGGGGTGCATATTTATTAAGCTCGTCTAAGTAAACAAAAACTGGTTCGGCCAGAAGCTCCCTCTCTTTCCAGTGCATTATTTCTCGCAATACTGCTCCCACCACAAAAGCCTGCCCCTGATAGCTAAGCTTAGAAATATCTACTACCGATACTCCTCCCGGACGATTCCACTGCAAGTGATAACCACCTTCTGGCACTTCTTTAACCTCCCGGTAAGGTAAGCGAATGATATCCCGCCACAGAAGATTTAACCCAGTTCGGCGAGCAGCTCGCAAACGGCGAGAAATAGCGAGGGTCGTACGAGGGTCAATTTGTTCTTTTCGTAGTTCCTCCCCCAGTTTCCCTTCCCCCTCCAGAGACAGACGAAGCATATCAATTAGAGAATTTAAATTATTAGGCAAGCTAAAGTTTTCGAGAATTATACTGGGTTCCACACCAGCTGCCTGCAGATACACTCGCACCAATTCCTGGTCAGTCAATCCCTCCAAAGCAATTTTTATCGGATAATTACCACTTCGCAACTCCCGCCGGGCATCTGCAACCAGGTTATCGTATTGATCTTGCAAAAAATCTTCAATCACAGTAACAGTTAAGAGAAAATTAGGATTTTGAGACAGCTCTTCAGGGTCAAACATCAAAGATAAAAGTCCTAACTCCACAATGTCCAGAACATCCCAACCATAGGCTCTGACTTCTGGGCGACTGTGATGAATATGAGGAGAACCTTTTTTGTCCCGGGGAGGTACATAAACCTCTACCCCCGAGAAAGGATGCGGTTCTACTTCAAAAAGGCGGAACATCTTCTGCCACTCATCAAATTGCCTTTCCCATTCTGGATCCTCTCCTCCAGTCATCTTCCACTCTTTACTCCAGTAATCCAGAAAAAGAAGACTCTCCCCTTTAACATTGAAAACTAAAGAACGGCTATTGATCAGTTGGTTAGAAAAATCATTATCTCTGGCATAACGAGGATAATTCATCAACATCCACAACAAAAAAGTGGCATAGGAGGTTTTAGCTGCCACCCCGGATTGACCACTAATATTGATGTGTGCTCCATTATCTCCTAAAACGTACTTAAGGTCTAAATAAGCTACATCTCCAGAAGGCAGAATTCCACAGGGGAGAGCTCTTTTCCCTCTCCGGATTTCTGAGAATCCTAAAGCTACTTCCAGCTCTTCCCCCCCGGCCATAAACACCTTCTCTCCCACAGGAGGAGGAAAAGAAAAAGGGACAGGAATAAGACTTGCTCCCTTTTTTTCTAGAACCCTGGTTACCACTACTTTTCCCAGGTAAATGGGCACTCCCTGATAAATTCCCTCGTTATAAGCTTCTTCCTGATAACCAGTAGAAATAGTACTATCCCACTTAGCTTTCACTTCGGTAATCATTCCATAAACCTGGAACTCTCTTCCTCCCCAACTATAATCTACCCTTACTACCTGGTCCAAAGCAATGGTAGAAAAATAAAAAGAGTTAACTCGAACAAAAAAACAATAAGGGCTGATTTCTTCTAAACCTGTAACTGTACCAATGAAATCATCATTCATTTTCTTTCTTCCCCAAAGTTTTTCGTATGAGCTCTCGTACTAATAGAGAAGATGCAAAGTACTGCCCCAGGTGTTCCTCCAGGGCAATGATAGGAAAAATATTTTCCGGTAGCCTTTTAGCTGGAAAATCAGCAGTCAAAAGAGGTAAAACAGAAACTACCCCATCAAAAAAAAGAGACAAATTTTCTCTTTCCTCTACCAAGCTTTCCTCATCTAAAATAGTTTCCAGGCGCACCAACCCCTTCCAGGGATAATTATCATCTCTCTCCACCAGACGCGTATAGCAAAAAACTCGTAATGTAGAGGAGTCTTTTTTTAGATAAGCACTGAAGAAAGGGGTCCGTTCCCCCCGCCCCAGTTTAAACAAAGACTCAAGATAAGAAGAAGGAAGACGTAAATCTTCCACTCTCTTTACCAATCCGCAGGGTCCTACCCCCGGCTGGAATTCTGGGTCTCCCTGGTGGAGTGTTCCATCTTTCACAATGCAAGAAGAACGAGGAAGCAATTCTCTCACCACTTTACTCTCCAAAACCTGCATAGCACTAAAAATAGCTTGTTGAGCCGCTTCTAATTCTTCGGGATAACGGGAGGTGCGGGCCGATTCCCAAACATGGAAAACAAATCCCGGTCCTAAAGGAAGCTCACGAGAAATCATTTCTCCAGAAAAAAGACCTTCCGGTGCTCCTAAAATCCTCTCCAATTCAGGAGGGTCCTGAGGAGAAAAACCTAAAGAGAGTCCCTCATTTTCTTGCCATCGAGCAAAACCTGCTGCCACCTCTCCTAAAAGCACGGTTTTCATTAGCACTATAATTCGGGCATGAGTCCGCATCCTTCCATCCACAAAATAAATCTCTTCTACACCCAAAGAAGGGCGCTTTCCCGACCAAGAAGAAAAACTTTCCTCGCCTATTTCCCACAGTTCAGAAGTAGCTAAAAAACTGCCATCTTCCTCCCGGAAAAAGCGAGGGAAAGAATCTTCTTCGTAAAACCAATGGTCAATCTGGGCCATTTTTTCTCGCAAGAAATCAGCTAAAGTCAAACAACTTCCTCGTTTCTCTTCCAAGAAGCCCTTCCTCCTCTAACCTCAAGATGTAGAGGAAAATAGCGAGCAAAAGAGGGATCATGAGTTACTATCCCTACCATCCTCCCATCCTGACTCAAGCCCAAAATAGCATCAGCAACTAATTCTAAATGTTCTTGATCTAAAGTGGAAAAACCTTCGTCAATAAAAAGACAATCTGCTCCTTTTTCTTTACCTGCTTCTC
Source organism: Candidatus Atribacteria bacterium (assembly GCA_029549715.1). Lineage (GTDB taxonomy): Bacteria > Atribacterota > Atribacteria > Atribacterales > Caldatribacteriaceae > Sordicultor. The sequence continues at coordinate 21,252 of JAKPIQ010000034.1, forward strand.
GAAGATGAATGCGGGATAGAGCCAGAGCTAGTGAGAGAGCAATAAGGGTTTTTTCTCCCCCTGAACACTCACCAGGCAGACGCTCCTCTCCCCCATAATTTCTATCTACCACTACCATCTCTGCCTTTCCCTCTTCCATCTTCATCCGTAGAGAATAACGTCCTTGCGATAAATCTTCCAAAAATGAAGAGGCTTCTTCTTCTAATTCCTGAAACAGAAAACCCAAGAGATAGTTACGAAACCCCCGGGCCTCCAAAGCTTTATCCAACTGGTAGTGAAGCTCCCAGTCCTTTCTTTTTTCTTTAAGCTCTTCTCTCAACCTATCCCGTTCCTCTATCTTAGTCTGTAAGTTTTCTATTTCTTTATCCAGGCTCCCTTTTCTTTCTTTACTTCTCCCTAACTCCTCACGTATTTCTTGCAGCTCTTCTTGCTCTTTCATCCACAACTCTTCCGCTTCGTGTTCTTCTATCCCTAACTGTTGAAGAAGATTTCTTTTGTTTTCTTCGTAAATCCGGAGAGATTTCTCCACCTGCCTTAGCTCTCCTTCCAGGCCATGCCATCTTTCCTGCCAATTGCCTATTTTTTTATCTCGTAAGCGCTCAAAATATTCCTCTGGCCAACCCAAACGGTGAAGCTCTTCCTGAAAGGCTTCCCTTCTTTTTCTCTCTTCTTTTCGAAGCTCTTCTCCTTCTGCAAGTAACTTAGTTATTCTATCTTGTGCTTCTTCCCTGCTCTGGAAGAGGAATTTCAATTTTTCCTCCCGCCTGCTTTCCTCCCGCCCCATTTTTTCTAACTCTCCCGAAAGAGTCTGCAAACGCCTCAGAAATTTTTCCCACAGATCATCAAAGGCCTCTTCCGGAGGACGACTATCTTCCCAGTGCAAAAGAGCAAAAATTTGAGAAAGTTGTTCTCTCTTATCGGCCAGGAGCTCTTCTGCCTCTTTTATCCTTTTTTCTAAATCGTCTAATTCACTCTGCTCCTCCTTTATCCCTTTTATTTTATCCTCTATCTTAACCCTCTTTATTTCTGTATCCTTTTCCAGCTGATAAAGACAAAGAAGCTCTTTCTCTCTTGTTTTTCTTCTATCTTTCAAAAATTCTTCTACCTTCTCTGGTTTTACCCGGGGAGGAAGAGTAATGCCTTGTAAGGCCTCTAAGGCTTTAATTCTCTCCTCTAATAATTTTTCCCTCTTTTCTAGGTTTTTCTTTTTCTTTTCCTTTGCTTCTATTATTGCTTTCTCTTCTTGAAGTTTTTTCTGACGAAGAGAGCTTTCCTCTTCTAACAGTTTTTCTCCTCTTTTCTGAAAAGAATGATAACCTTCCCAATCAACTTCGGGAAACACTCCCACCTGAGGAGGGGGAACTTCACTACCACACAGAGGACAAACTCCCTTCTCTTCCCACTCTTTTTCCAGTTCCCAAAGAGCAAAATCCCTTACCGTCTGGAGGTAATCCCCTTCCCTTACCTTCTTTTCTTCCTGCCAGAGGAGCAACTCTTCTCTCTTCTTTTCCCATTCATTTTCTATCTTTCTATAACTTTTACTATAACTCCTGACCTCTTCTTGTAAGATTTTCAGTTCTTCATCAAGTAGAGAAATATCTCTTTCCTTTTCTTTTATCTCTCTTATAAGGGGCTCTATTTTTTCTCTTGCTTTTTCTGCTTCCTGTAATATTTCTTCCTCTTTCTCTATTTTTTTCTTCTTTTCAGTAACTTTTCTCTCCAGCTCTCTTTCCTCTTCTCTCTCTTTTTCCACAGCTTTTTCTAACTCTTGTACTCTCTTTTCTCTTTCTCCTCTTTCTTTTTCTAATTCCTGCAACTTTCTCTTTACCGCCCTCGCCTCTTCAGATAGAGGAAGGGCTCCCTTGCGAAGCTTATCTTCGTAGCTTTCCAGGTTTTTCTTTCTGGTTTTCTGCTCGTCAATTTTCCCTCGTATTCCTTCCAATTCTGTGTTCAGTCGAGTAATTTCTTCTTCTAGGTCTGCTTTCTTTTCCAACCAGGTTTTTTTATCTTCTTCCCAATCTCTTACTTTCTCTACTATCGTCTGCCAGGGCTGCCAGAAAGAAGTTTTCACCTCCCAGGCTTTCTGGATTTCCTGATCCTCCCGAGCTTTCCGGAAGGCTATATCTCTTTCTCTCTCCAAATCCTCGCGTCTTTTCTGTAACTCTTTCACTTTTTCTTTCGTGTCTTTTAGATTTCCCAACAATACGGTTCTTTCTTCTTTGTTTTTTTCTTCTCGAGTCAGAGTTCCCATTCTTTCTCCCAAATCTTCTTTTTCTTTCTTCACTGCGTTCAGGCGCTCCTCCAAATTTTCTCCTTCCCGCTCTTTGAGCCTGTCTTCCCGGGGAAGAAGCTCTCTTTCCAGAGAGCGTAGTTCTTCTTTTACTCTTTCCCGAATTGAATCTAACAATTCTAAACCAAAGAGATTACTTAACACTTTGAACCGTTCTGCTGGAGTAGCCTCTACGAAAGAAAGTGTTTCTCCCTGGGGCAAAAAAACTGAAGATTTAAAAGTGAGATAATCAAAACCTAATATTTCTTCTATCTTTTGGTTTACCGATTGCTCTCCAGAAGTCAAACTATTCCAGACGCCATTTTCTTTTTTCTCTAAAACCGCCACACCCCCCCGCGGGGAATACTCTCTAACTACCCGGAATTCACTACCTCCCAAAAGGAACTCCAGACTTACCCGTAGAGGGCCTTCGGGATATCCACGGTTAATTAGCTCTCTTTTACCTCGCTCCAAGCGAATGCCTCGCCCAAAGAGAGCAAAAAAAATAGCCTCCAGAATGGAAGATTTACCCGCTCCGTTGGGACCTATCAGAACAAAAAGGCTGGATTCAAAGTCTAAATTAAGAGATTCCAAACCTAAAAATTTCTCTACTTCTAACCTAAGGGGTCTCACTAACCTCTCCTGCTTCTTGATAATAACGGTAAAAAAGCTTAACTACTTCCTCTGATAAACCCTGCTCTTGGCAGTAACGGGAAAATAACTGAGGTATAGAATCTTCATTCACCGGAAGCGAGTCCTCTTCAACTGCCTTTTTCTCTCGAGGAATAATTTCTACTGTCACCACTTGCCAGTTTTCTCCCTCCATTTCCTTTAGTTTGTTGGCCAGAGCCGGAGTATAAAAATCTTCCCTCAGACGCAAGCGGATATAATTTCTCTTCCCCTCCATATTTTGAGAAATTTCCTCATAAATCTCCTCTATGCTTTTTTCTCCCTTCACTTCCCAATTCCACAAATGTGCACCGGATAAAAAATAAGGTTCCACCTTGCTCTTTTCTCCCTCTTCCAATTTCACCAGTAAAAAACTTCCCTCTTTTCCCACACGTTCAAAACTATCTACCACCAGGGAAGAAGGATAGTAAAGAGGACAAGGAGCTGGTAAAAAAGAAAAGGTGTGCAAATGGCCCAGTGCCCCGTAATTAAAAGCAGAGGGAATATCAGCTTTTTTCAAAAATACTTCCCGGTGATAGCTAACCTCAGCGTAATGTACTAATTCCTCAATAGTAACGTGAGCCACCAGGATATTCCAGCGGTCAGGGCGAAAGCTTCCCTCCCATCTTTCCATTCTCCGTCTCAATAGTTCCCGAGCTTGATCCTGAATTTCCTCTCCCCGATAGTCACCCAAAAGACGAGGCAAACTTACATAAGGAAGCGGAAAAACAGTGACGGGGACATCTTCTATTTCCCGGGGGGTATAATCACGAATAATATAAACCCGAGGAGGAAAAACTTTTTGTAATACTTCCATAGCATACCAGTCGTGATTACCCATCACCCATACAAAGGGCGCAATCTCTATCAGGTGCAAAATGGTATCCACAGCCAGCTGGATGGTCTTTTTATCAGGACGATGAGGGTTATGAAAGAGGTCTCCAGCATGGATTATCAGGTCTACTTTTTCCTTTTCTGCTACCTCGGTGAGTTGTTCCAGAGCTTCTTTTTGTTCTTCTCCTCTATCTACTTCTCTACGACTTCTCCAGGATACCAAACCTAAATGCCAATCAGCAGTGTGGAGAATCTTAACTTTTTTCTTCATTCTCTAACCTGGGTCCTTTCATTATATAAGACGGCAAATTGACTCTATAGCTATAATTTATTATATCACAGAAAAATCCTTATCTTATCCCCAAAAATCAAGCAGTTCTGGTCTTTTCTTTTCTAGATATCTTTGCTAAACTAATATAGAAATGAAAAAGAAACATCTAAAGCTGATATTATTTTCACTAATAGTTTTTTCCTTTTTTTCTCTTTCTGTCCAAGCTCAGGATGCTGTAACCTGGAGAGAATTTTCCCAAGAATTAACCCGGCTGCTTCAACTTCCCCCAGGAAGAATTCCTGACTTTGGAGAAGGGGAAAAACCTATATCTCGCCTTGAAGCAGCAAAAATGGTAATTCAAGCTCTCTCCTACCAGGACTTGCTCTCTTTCGTAGACACAAAAAGTGCTGATTTTTCTGATTTAGACAGTATCTCTCCCGAGGACCAAAAGTGGATAATCCTCGCTTCTACTCTAGAGCCTCCCCTTTTCCAGGGAGATAGTGCAAGGAGATTGAGACCTAAAGACTACCTCACCCGAGAGGAACTTTCCCATTTAAAAGAGAGGATATCTCGTTATGCCCAGGGAGAAGTAAAATGGCAAAGAGAGAAAGCCATCAATCAGTATATCACCATTTTAGTGAAAAAGGAGGGATTCTCCTCCTCTCTCAGTTTAGAAACTCCGGAGCCACAAGGACAAACAGGCAGACAAGTAATGCTTCAGGTAGGAGCATTCCAAGACCAGGAGAGAGCAGAAAGAACATCCAGCTGGCTTAAAGAACTGGGATATCCAGCCCAGGTGCAAAAGGAAGGAAACCTCTTTAAGGTAAGAGTGGGTCCCTATTCCACAGAAGAAGCTTCTCAAGTTAGCGCTCGTTTGCAAAAGCAGGGTTTTGTATCTTATCAAGTAACGGTAGAAACCACCCCGATTGTCACTCCTATCACTCCTGTAGGACCATTTTTCAGTCTGGGCTTGCTGTTCGACCCTCGCTCTCCTCTCCGACTGGAAATAGCCCTGGCACAAGATAGAGTATTAGAGAGAGAAAAGACCAGCGACATTGCCCGAAGAAAAGGAGCAATTTTTGCTGTAAACGCAGGTTTTTTTGCTGAAGACGGTGATCCCTTAGGAACTCTGATGATAGAGGGAAGGATTCTTAGCGAGCCTCAGGAGGGATGGTATAGCGTGGGTATCACCGAAGATAACCAGCTACTTTTTGGAGAACTTAAGTTTAGAGCTCAAGCCTTGGTAGAAAATGGTGCTACTTACCCTATTGCTGGAATCAATCGCCGCAATAATGGAAAAGAATTGGTTTTCTACGACCATTTCCTGGGAGAGAAAACTCCCCAGCAAGAAGGAATAGAAAGTATTATCATCGGGGGAAAAGTCATAGAAACTAAAAAAGGTGAAGGAGGAACGGTTATTCCTACTGATGGTTTTATTTTACAGGGAAGGGGCGAAGCCAGTCAGTGGATGGGGCAAAATCTTATCCCTGGCTCCTCAGTTAAGGTGAGAATATCAATATACCCTAAGGATGAAGAGTGGGAAAAGTGGAAAGATGTAAAATACATTTTAAGTTCCGGCCCTCTTCTTTTTAAAGATGGAAAACCAGGGCCCTTTGGTAATTTTCAAAAAGACATAGTAGTTAAAAAGCATCCTCGTACTGCCATTGCTCAAACTGAAGAAGGAAAGATCCTCTTTTTAGTGGTAGATGGAAGAAATCCGGCTCATAGTGTGGGACTGACTATCCCTGAGTTGGTAGAAGAATTGAAAAATTACCGGGTGATTAATGCTCTTAACTTAGATGGTGGGGGCTCTACCACTTTTTATCTTCAAGGTCAAGTTCTTAATCGACCTTCTGACCCTCTGGGAGAAAGAAAAGTTTCTACTGTTTTCATCATTCGCTAATTAATCCTCCGATTCCTCTAACATAAAATTGGGGTATGGCTCCAGGAACCTCTTCTAATATCGGTACTCCTCAAAATAGCTACTTTAGTTATAGGTAACCCAAAATTCGTGGCAATGTTTTCCTGTTTAACGCTCAATCTTCTCTTCCGCGCGGTGAGAAATAATTGCATGACACCGAGGAAGACGCCTTTTTCTTCCTCAGTGGTTTTTTATTTTTATACCCTCTGCCTTGTTCCCGGGGGAAGCGATAGAGGGATTTCTCCTTATCGCCTGTTCCGTCATGCCTTAAATCAGTAATCAGGCATCCACATGCTTTTGCTGAGGTGTTTTTTCTCCCTCAGTTGTATTTAATCTTTTATTCTTTGTTCCTTTCTTTTTTTATCTTACGCCGTAAGCTGTTTGTTTTTTCGG
>JAKPIQ010000040.1 GCA_029549715.1 Candidatus Atribacteria bacterium
AACTCCTGTAAGTTGACTTTGAGGACTGAGGTATTCTCAAGGAAGAGTGCCTCAGTCCTCTCTTATTCTTGGACACAGCATCTAGCAGTTAGAGGACATTTTATCCTGGCCACTGCCAGACAAAATAGCCTGGTAGAAACACTTTCTTCAAAAGAGCTACTGACTCAAAATAGGGAGTTTGGGGAAAAAGGTCTAAAAAGGAAATTTTCCCCAGGTGATACCCCTGCTCCTTAAAAAGCAATAAGTCACGAGCTAAAGTACTGATATTACAAGAAATATAAACCAGGCGCTGAGGAGAAAGAGAAGAAACCCTCCTTACCACTTTTTTATCCAGACCCGCTCGAGGGGGGTCTATTATGACTACATCCACTCCTACGTTGGAAAAAAGAGGGAGAACCTTATCTACCCGACCAGGGACACAAGTAAAATTACTCCGCCCGTTTAACCAGGCATTAAATTTAGCATCTTCTACTGCTTGAGGATTTTCTTCCACTCCCACTACCTGCTGAGCAGAATCAGCCACAAAAAGCCCTACTCCCCCACTTCCACAATAAAGGTCTAAAACTGTTTCTCCCCCATTTAGGGAAGCATAACGAGCTGCCTTTTCATAAAGAGCTAGAGAAAGAAATCTGTTTACCTGAAAAAAACTCTCCAGGGAAACTTTATAATTAATTGTTCCTACTCGTTCAAAAAAATGGTCTTTGCCCCATAGAATCCTTTTATCTTCAAAAATTAAAGCACTGGCTGGCGAGTTATTAATTATGTGTATAAGACCTTCAAGAAAGGGAAAGTTTTTCCGTAATTCTCCTACCAAATCTTCTTCTCGGGGAAGGTCAATACCAGTAGTAGAAAGACCAACAAGAAGTTCTTGAGAAGAGGAGTAGCGTACCAGCAAGTTTCTCAACACCCCCTCCTTTTTCCGGGGGTCATATCCTGAAAGAGAGGAACTTTTCCCATAATCTCTAAATAACTGTAAAAGAGCCTGCGTCAAGTCTTTTTTCATCAAATAACAGGTTTTCAGGTCTATCAAGTCCCAATATCGCCCTCGGGGTCTTAAACCCAGAACCAGCTCCCCTTCTTTTTCTCCAAAATTAAATTCCATCTTATTTCTATATTCCCAAGGGGAGAGAGAAGGGGTAAAACCTTCATAATCCACTTCTTCCCAGGAAATGCCTCCTACTTTTTCCAGAGTCTGCCGAGCATTTCTCTCTTTTACTTTAATTTGCTCCTCATAAGCCATAAATTGAAACCGGCACCCTCCGCATCCTTCTCCAAAATGAGGACATAATGGCTCCATTCGGGAAGGAGAAGGCTCTAAAATTTCTATCGCTTCTCCCAGAGCGTAATTCCTCTTCAGTTTGGTAATTTTTACCCGGCACACTTCATCGATTAAAACTCCGGGAACAAATATCACCCAGCCCCCTTCTTTTAAAACCCCCTGTCCTTCAGGAAGAGCAAAATCAACCACTTTCCCTTCTATAATCTGTCCTTTATCCATTAATTAGTGCTCCTCTGTCTCATAACTTCATAAATTCCAATCCCTAAAGCCACTGCCACATTGAGAG
>JAKPIQ010000044.1 GCA_029549715.1 Candidatus Atribacteria bacterium
CCTTCTAAATCTGTGTGGCCACTATATCGTAGATAATAAGTATAAAGGTCGGAGACTTTCTTAAAAGTAACCCCATAGGCCAGATCCTGGTCAACGAACTCTCCCCTTTTTTCATACTCCTTGTAGTTGAGGTTCAACTCTCCAGTCAGGTCATCTCTCAACTTATACTGATAATTCCAGGTGGTGTAGAGATTTTCAGTTTCACTGCTCTCATTAGCGCTGTAGCTCAAGTTAAGCTTACTGGTGCTTTTATCTTTCGCTCGTAAAAAAGAAAGAAAACCGGAATAGCGCTCATCAGTTTCTCCCAGAGTACCAGAATAGTCCACACTCAAGTTCAAATCAGTAAACTCATCGATTTCTCTACTATACTTAGCGCTTCCCCGTAAAGTAGGGGAAGCGGAAGCCGGATCTCGGTAGTAGATGGTAAATCTCCCCTCTTCTTCTTCTCGCTCTAAGTAATGGGTAACTCCAAGGCCCCATCCTCCATGTTGCCACCAATCCAGAGTGATAGTGCCAAAGGAGTAATCATTTACAAAATAGTTGTAAAAGTAGCTAAAATAAAAACCCAGGTCGGCCGAGTGTCCCACCACAGGTAAGAAAGGCAACTGTTCGGTGCGATTTAAGAAAAAAACGTAAAAAGGCAAAGAAAAGAGACGGTGGCCAAAGTCCCAGTAAGAAAGGTCATAGATTTCTACCTTTTCATCAGGATAAATCACCAATCTTTTAGCTTCTATATAGTAATGAGGCTCCTCCAGATCACAGCTCGTTAAATGAGCACCCTCCACCTCCATTTTTCTCTTCCCTTCTACCTCTTCCTCTTTTACCTCTTCTCCTCGAAAATAAAACTTCCCTTCAATAGATTTACCGGTGAGGTCAGAGCGCACCTTTTCTAAACTCAGCCAGTCCATCTCCCAGTTATAATAGGCTCTCTCTGCTCGCGCCCCCTCCTCTCCTCTTTCCACTATCACTTTCCCTTCCGCTTCCAGTTCTTTTTTCTCCAGGAAAATATGGATATAATCAGCAGAGAGAGAGACATCCTTGTAGGTTGCTTTCCCCTCATAGACCACTACTTCCTCTTCCCCCGGGCGATATTGCAGACGCTCCCCGGTTAACTCCAGAGCCTCCTGCGCTCCTACAGAGAAAGCAAATAAAAAGATAATAAAGAGGGAAAGTGCCCCTTGGCGAAACATTTCATTCCTCACTTTTTTCCTGAATTATAAACCGAGCGTGGATAATGCCTTCTGCCTCTAAAACCTCGGTATCCAGGTAATAAATAGCTTTAGCCACTTCTATTTCCCGGTCTTTTTCGGTGATGAAGACATTACCTTCCAAAATTATTCTCTCTTCCTCCCCGGTTCCTTCTTTTCCTGGATAGTAGTGAGCCCGGTCGGCTTTTATTTTGGTTTCTTTCCATTCAATTTCTGCCCCCTCCTCACTCCACGCCTCTTCGGTTTTCCCATTGTAGCGAAGGAGAGAGGCTTGCCAGAATATAAAAGAGACCTCTTCCCCTTCTTCTTGTCTTTCCTTTTTAAGCTTTACTCCCTCTTTGAAGAGATAAATCTCGGCATCAAAATCCCCCTCCATGAGAGAAGAGCGGATCTCGGTATCATTTCTCGTAACCACTATCTCTCCCTTGAAGCTACCTTTATTATCCTTAAGGTTAAAAGTGAGTTCCTGACATTGGATGTGGTTCTCTCCCTGGATAACTACTACTCCCCCGGTAGCCACAAATATTTCTCCAGCAGAATCGTACCTGATTTTTTCTGCTTTTTCTAAAATGACTTCTTTATCACTGGGGATTTCTTGCTGGGTTTCCTGAACATCTTGAACGGGCTGGTCATTTTGGATTTCTTGCGCAAAAGAATCGGAAAGGAAAAGGAGAAAAGAGGCAAAAATCAGCACTCCCCATGTTAGTATTTTTCTCAATTTTATCCCTCACTTGGTCATAATTTTTGGTTATTATATCATTAAATACATATAGCCGTAATTCCCTCCTCTCGTTCAATAGGATAGGGAATGAGTACTCCCCCTTCAAGTTGTCCTATTCTCACTTTCTCGCGTGGCGTGGCAATCCCATTTTTGTCTCCTGGAAGATAGCCCTCTTTTCGTCATTCCCAAAATCTTTTATCGGGAATCCACTGGTGGATGGTTTCCCCACCAGTAATCTTTTGTATTTTATTTATGTTCTTATCCTACGCCGTAGGCTGTCTATCTTTTTTCTATGGGTCAAAGAAGTAGCCTACCCTCTTTTATAGTCAACCCGTGGAATAGATGCTATAATGGAATTGGTTTAGGATAAGGTAGATTTTTATTAGTAAAGGGGGCTTAGGATATGCCAGATTTAAAGGAATTGATAGAGCAGTTACCGCCTGACCTTCAGGAAGAAGTAAAAGATTTTGTGGAGTTTTTGCTGGAGAAACGAACGGAAAAAAAGAAGACAAAGCTTCGTCAAGATTGGGCGGGTGCGCTCAAATGCTATCGTGATCAATATACCTCGCTGGAGCTCCAGAAAAAGGCGTTAGAGTGGCGAGGCGACTGACTTATGTATCTTGTGGATACCAACATATGGCTTGAGCGGTTGCTAGATCAGGAAAAATCTGAAGAAGTTGGTAACTTTCTCGCTCATATATCTTCTGAACAACTTTTTATCAC
>JAKPIQ010000062.1 GCA_029549715.1 Candidatus Atribacteria bacterium
AATTATCTCTATCAATCTTCTTCTCGAGCAACCAGAACAGCCGGTTATCTGGCGAGGGCCTCTTTTGAGCAAAGCTATCCAGGAGCTCTGGGAAGAAGTGGCATGGTCGGACCTGGATATTCTAATTCTGGATTTACCTCCGGGGACAGGAGATATTCCCTTAACAGTTATGCAAAGCATTCCTCTCCAGGGGGTGGTAATTGTCTCTTCTCCTCAGGATTTAGCGTTATTGATTGTGAAAAAAGCTATAAATATGGTTTATCAGTTAAGTAAACCTATTTTGGGTTTGGTGGAGAATATGAGTTTCCTGACTTGTCCTAACTGTGGTCAGCAAATTTTTCTCTTTGGAAAACCTCAGGGAGAAGAAATTTCTGTGGAACTGGGAATCCCTTTTTTGGGTTATTTACCAGTCGACCCTGAACTTTCTCACCATTGTGATTTAGGCACTATAGAAGATTTTGAAAGTCCCTATAGTAAGTCTTTGGTTGATAGATTGGAAAAGTTGATTTAAAGAGGTGAATTGTGGCTCGAACTGACTCTTTCGACCGGTACAGCTTGAGATATGACAGCTGGTTTGAAAAATATCCTTTTGTCTTTCAATCAGAGCTGGAGGCCATAAGAAGTTTATTACCCCCCGGAGGTCAGGGAATAGAGATAGGAGTGGGAACAGGTAGATTTGCCCTCTCTCTTTCTATCACTCAAGGAGTAGAACCTTCTAAAGCGATGGCTGATATGGCCCGGAAAAGAGGGATAGAGGCAATAGAAGGAGTAGCAGAATCTCTTCCTTTTCCCGATAATCATTTTGACTTTGTCCTTATGGTAACCACCATCTGCTTTGTAGACGATGTGGAGCAAGCCCTCCGAGAGAGCCACAGAGTGCTAAAACCCGGTGGTTTTTTGATTCTGGGCTTCATCGACCGGGATAGCTTTCTGGGACAAAAATACTCTAAAGATAAGCTCAAAAATGTTTTTTATCGGGATGCCACTTTTTATTCCCCCGGGGAAGTAAAGCAATACCTTCAGCAGGCTAATTTTGGCCATTTTGAATTCAGACAGACCCTTTTTAACCCTCTCGAGAATATAAAAGCAGTTGAACCGGTTAAAGAAGGATATGGAGAAGGCTCTTTTGTGGTTCTGCAAGCACAAAAGTTAGAGAATAACAAATCGAACTTTGACAAAACGAGAAGCGAAAAAGTAAAGGGTGTCCTCTACTATTTAGCCCCTGCTCTACTAGATACTGATATGGTTTTTTCTACTATCTCCCTTTCCCAGTTCGTTTGTTCTCGCCAAAAATGATGGGGTCTAATACCATAAAAGACACTGTCCATATTCTATGGGAATGTCGTCTTAAAGAATAATAATATTTTATTCTCATGAAATCTAATAACAATCTTTCTTCTTTCTCTGGGAACTTTAATATCTACCAGGGGGATACCATCTTCCTTCCGTGTTCCAATCCTATTTACCAGGCCCCCTTGCAAAGTATGGATTCTTATGCTATATTTCCTTTATTATTTAAATAGAATATGAAAAGCGAGGAAAGGGAACAGTAGGTATTTTCTCCGGTTACAGAGAGTCTGCGAGGTGCTGGAAGCAGATACCGGAAGATACTGAATCTCGCCCTGGAGTGGTTAGCTGAAATCAAAGTAGGCAACCCGGAATTCTCCGTTAAGAGAAAAGAGCGACTTGCTAAGGCAAGTAAAAAGGGTGGTACCGCGGGGAAATACCCCTCGTCCCTCAAGGGACGAGGGGTATTTTGTTATCATAACCACTTATTGAAGGAGGAAACTTATGAAAAGTGAAATAGTTAAAAAAGGTCCGGACCGGTGTCCTCA
>JAKPIQ010000022.1 GCA_029549715.1 Candidatus Atribacteria bacterium
GCGCTGATGCCTGGCCCTCTTTTAGCTCTGGTAATTTCCGGAACTTACCAGGCAGGCTACAAGGCCGGACCTTTAGTGGTTTTGGGCCATGGAATTCTGGAGTTAGGCTTAGTCATAGCTTTAATGTTTGGTTTAGGGAAAGTACTGGCGAGGCCTTTAGTGCACCAGATTATAGGAATAGGGGGAGGGATAGTTTTACTTTATCTGGGGGTAGATATGTGGAAGATGGTGCGCAATTCAGGAGTTTCCTCTCCCGGGGAGGCCCTTGGTAGAGAGGATAATCTGATTTTAGAAGGGGCACTGATCAGTCTTTCTAACCCCTACTGGATAATGTGGTGGGCTACCGTGGGGTTGGCTCTTCTTATTTCCGCCACTTCTTTTCCCCGATGGGGAGTAGTGTTTTTCTTTGTTGGTCATATTCTTTCTGACCTTATCTGGTATAGTTCGGTTTCTTTTGCCCTGTATCGAGGGAAAAATTACCTCTCTCCCCGTTTTTATCAGTGGCTGGTCAGAATTTGTGGAGGGTTCATGATTTTCTTGGGTATTTATTTTATCTTAGAGGTGATTCGATAAATGATCAAGTTAGTTTTAGAGCCGGTACCTTGTCGATATGAGGAAACTATTTATTTTTACTGGGAATATGAGTTAGATAGTCCCTACCAGTTGTGTTTTATGCCCTTTGGAACTCTTAATAAGTTCTTAGAAGAGCTGGTGAAGAGAGAAGCTGAAATTCCAGAAAGTATTCATATCATTTTTGATAGTGGCAGAATAAAAGTCTGGTTACCGGTTACCTTTTATTCTGAACGGTTATTTAGTAGATTAGAAGAAATTCTGAAAGAGGAAATCCGTACTATTCTCGAAGACATAATGTTTTAATGAACTAAAAACCAGATGAACATTATTCCTCCAAAGAGGATACGATAGTAGCCGAAAGGTTTCAATCCTTTTTTTTCCACAATTTTCAGCAGGAGAAAACAGGCCAGTAGTCCGCTACCCAAGGAAGCCAGAAATCCGCTCACCAGCTCCGGTGATAGCAAGTTTCCCGAAAAACTTAAGTTTCTGATTCCTAAGATAAATGCTCCTCCGATGGTGGTGACCGATAGGAAAAAAGAAAACAGCACCGCTTCCTTTTCTTGCAATCCACAAAGAAGCCCGGCTAAAAGAGTAATGCCCGAGCGGGAAACCCCCGGGAAAAGAGCCAGGGCCTGAGCGAACCCGATGAAAAGAGCCGCTTTTCCAGTCATATTTTCCAGAGTTTTATCTCCTCGCTCTTTTACCATCAGAAACACCAGGCCTAAAATAATTAACAATAAGCATATCTCTAAGAACCTGTTCCTCAGATAATTTTCCACTATATCTTCCAGTAGATATCCCAGTAGCCCTGCGGGAATAGTAGCCAAAAGGATGTTCAAAATAATCCGGGGGTGGCGAAAAGCCCGGGAATAATAAGGTAGGAGATAAATTAATACTGCAAACCAGGTCCCTCCATGGAGTAGCACATCGAACCACAGGCTGGGCTCTCCTAAATTAAATACTGGACGAAGGAGAATAAGATGGGCAGAAGAAGAGATGGGGAAAAACTCGGTTAATCCCTGGATTAAACCTAATATAATTGCTTGCCCGGTCATAGCAAACTCCTTCCTTGGCTTTGCTTGTTATTCTATAATAGAACTAAAAAGAGAGCAATATCAGGAGAAAAAGAGAAAGATGGAGCGAATTCTTCCGGCTACAGATGAAAATATTAAAAAAGGAGCAGAGATTTTAAAGGGGGGAGGGTTAGTAGCTTTCCCTACTGAAACTGTCTACGGACTGGGGGCTAATGCTTTTTTATCTCAGGCAGTGGCTCGTGTTTTTGAAGTCAAAGGAAGGCCTCGTTTTGACCCTCTTATTGTCCATATTTCTCACCGACAAATGGTTTTTCACCTCTTTCGAGAAGTTCCTTCTGTTGCCGAAGTGCTGATGGAAAAATTCTGGCCTGGCCCTTTGACTTTAGTTTTACCCAAAAAAGAGGAAGTTCCGGATATTGTTACTGCCGGTCTTTCCACTGTGGCTGTTCGTATGCCAGACCATCCTGTAGCTTTAAAGTTAATAGAGTGGACAGGTGCCCCTGTAGCTGCTCCCAGTGCCAATCGGTTTGGACATCTGAGCCCCACCCGGGCACAGGAAGTGGCTCTTGACTTAGGGGAAGGAGTGGATTTGATCCTGGATGGAGGAAAAACGAAGATTGGAGTAGAGTCTACAGTGATTATGATAGAAGAAGAGAAAATTTTTCTTCTTCGGCCAGGAGGGGTGAGTGTGGAAGAAATCGAAAAGTGGGTGGGAAAAATTGAAACCACGCTTTCTTCTCCTGAAATTCTCTCTCCTGGGACTTTAAAAAAGCACTATGCTCCCCGGATTCCTCTTTACCTTTTTGAAGGGGATGTAGAAGAGCTCCTCTTGTGTGATCTTTCGGGAATAGCTATTGTTTCTCCTTTTCCGATTGCCCATTCCCGGGAAGAGGTAAAAGTTTTAAGTGAAAAAGGAGATATAAGAGAGGTAGCCAGTAATCTCTTCAGTGTTTTACGAGAGCTGGAAGAAAGTCATTTTCGAGCCATAATCAGCTTAACCGTGGAAGAAAAAGGACTGGGAAGAGCAGTTATGGATCGGCTGAAGAGAGCGTCTTCAGGATACGTAAAGGTGAGAGAGGGAAAATTAGTTTTGTAGCCCCCTATATTTTTCATCCCCGGCAACAATTATTTGTGCTATAATGTATGTTAACCATAGAAACCATGTTCTATGGCTAAAATGATAAGAGGGGTGAGAAGTATGAAAAAGGTAGTTTTAACGTGTTTTCTGGTGTTGGTTTTGGTTTTAGGGGGAGTGGCTGTTGGCCAACAGGCACAAATTCCTCGAGAAGAAGCACTGTATGTGGCAGGATTCCAGTGGGGACCTCCTACCAGCGATAATCCTTTTTCCGGGACTCCCATGACTTTTATTTCTAATCCCCGGCAGCATCTTTGGGTTTACGAGCCTCTGTTTACCTATGATGGTCTCTTAACTGGTGAGTTTATTCCCATACTGGGAGAGTCGTACCAGTGGCGAGATGATTTAACTCTGGAAATAAAGTTAAATCCCAATGCTTACTTCCATGATGGAGAAAAAGTTACCGCTGACGATGTAGTTTATTCTTACAAACTTGGTGAGAAATATCCGATAGGGTACTCTTCTGTCTGGGAATGGTTGGAAGATGTCTCCAAAGAAGACGATCAAACTGTAGTTTTCAAAATGAAAGCTGATAATCCCAACAGGTTAATGGTAGAAGATGCCTTAGGTGCTGTGTATATCCTTCCCGAACACATCTGGCAAAAAGTAGAAGAAGATGCTGGCTATGATATAGCAGAAATCAGGAAATTCACCAATGAAAACCCTGTGGGCTCCGGACCTTATCGGGTCTACCATGAAAGCCCGGAAACCATAATCCTGGAGAGAGTCGATGACTACTGGGGAGTAGTCCTCCACGATGGAGAGCTACCCAGACCAAAATATGTTGTTCACCCTATTTTTAAGAGTAATGACGAAGGAAACTTAGCTTTTGAGAATGGAGAAGTAGACCTTTCTCAGCAGTTTATGCCTCGAATCTGGGAATGCTGGGAAAACAAAGGACTACCCATTGGAACCTGGTACAAAGAAGTTCCTTACCATATTCCGGCAACTATGCCTTCTCTGTGGTTCAATGTGAATAAATATCCGCTAAGTCTTCCCGAGCTCAGAAGAGCCATTGCTTACTGTATCGATTATGCAAAAATTGCTGAGTTGGCTATGTCTAATTATTCTCCCGAAGCAAAAGCAAGTCTGATAGTACCTTATGGAGCACAAGAAAAATATTTCAACGAAGAGCTGGTAAAGGAAGAAGGATGGGAATACAATCCGGAAAAAGCGGTAGAGATTTTAGAAGGTGAGTTAGGAGCGGAGAAGGGAAGTGACGGAATATATGTGCTCCCCGATGGAACAAGATTAGGTCCCTTTGAGGCAGAGTGCCCGTATGGATGGACAGACTGGAATGCTGCTTTAGAGATACTTGCTCAATCAGCTAAAGCAGTGGGTATAGATATAGAAACCTCCTTTCCTGATTCTCCTGTAGCCTATGATAATAGACAAACTGGTAATTTTGATATGACCATGTGGACACCTTCTGAGCCCAGCCCCGCTCAGCCCTGGTTGAACTTCCAGATAGTACTCTATTCTAAAGGAGTACCAGAATACG
>JAKPIQ010000074.1 GCA_029549715.1 Candidatus Atribacteria bacterium
CTTTTTGTGCCAGAGCTAACAGTTCCCGCATCATCCTTTTTTTACAGAAATAGCAGCGTTCCTTGGTATTGCGCCAGATGAGGGGCTCATCTTCTCCCGAAATTTCTATGACCTTAAGAGGAAGTCTTAAATCCCGGGCAATTTTTTCCGCTTCTTCCCTCTCTCGGCGAGGTAAAAAAGGTAAATCTACCAGGACCCCTAAGACATTTTCTCCCAGAGTTTCTCTACTCACCTAGAGAAGAAAAGTAGAATCCACTCCCCCCGAAAAAGCAACTATAACCCTCCCCAGTGCTAAAAGGTTTTCTTTTAACTTTTCATATTTCATATTCCCGGAGGAACAAATATTTTCTCTCGTCATTTCACCTTCCCCAAGTTTCAAAACCTTAGTCTTTCTTTACCTGAAATTCATAAAGAAAAACAGGGCTACAGTTCAGTTTTAGACCACATCAAGCTTGCTTTTTAATGTACGCTCGTGGTGAAATCAGAATCCCCACTGGTTTGAGCCTGTATTCATAAGACCATTGATTGCCAGTAGTTCTCCAGGCATTCGGGCCAAACCAAAAATAGGTATCGTCACAGTTGTGCACGGCACCAAAAGCATTTACTCTATTTCCGTAGGCGGTAATGTCAATTGAGTGTTCCCCTTTCTCTACCCAGCCCAGGCTCAGCACATAAGGAGCAAAAGCTATTTTACCTTTTTCTTCTCCATCCAGAGATATTGATAGTAAAGGAGCTCTGAATTGAGGTACTTCAATTATTAATTCTCCTTCATCACACTCCACCAGACAATGATAAGTGACATTTCCAGCATAAAAGGGCAGTCTCTCTTCAGTCCAGCTTCCAAAAGCAAGCTTCTCTACCGATTCTACAATTTTAGTGTGTCTTCCGTGGACCTCCACTCCAAAATTTCCCAATAGATAGCACCATTCCACGTTGGTTTTTGAATTAAACGGTATTTCCAACACAATTTCCGAATCTCCGATGGGGAGATCTGGAATCGGGACCTTTTTTATACTTTTATCCACAAACCAGCCAGTAACTTCAGATTCGATATGTTCTCCATTAACAAATATTTTAGTATTTTCCGGATTCTCGAGAGCCAACCTTAGGTCCTTTATTTCTATGTGTGAGGTAACTACAAATTTTAACCTCAGCACATGCTCATATGGCTCTACTTTTTTATCAGTCCATGGCTGAGCTATTCTACTCATTCGTAGAGGGTAATTCAGAATTTCTCTAAATTTGTTATCTATCCTGAGCAGCTCTTCTTGTGGTTGCCAACCTCCATTATCAAATGCGTACTCTGCCATATCCAGCAAAAGCACATTAGGCTCCGATAAAGAAAAAGAAACGGGATCGAGCAAATTTACCTCCCTTGTAGTTGAATAGCTGTTTTTTTGCCCTTCTTTTTCCCCGGGCATCCCCGGTGTAAGTTCCAGCAGTAAACTATCATGAGGATAAAATTCGTATTCTATTAATGTGTTTCCATCTTTAATTTCTGCAGCGCACTCCTTTACCTCCCCCGTTAAAGTGTCATAGATTTCAGGATTCCATTCCCCTCTTGTCTTTATTTTTATTTTTTCTAACCTCGCAATATCGGGGTTTCTCATTTTATGGACGTGAGAAATAAATAACCATTTCTTTTCTCCTTCTTTTCTCATTTGATAAAATAAATTATGGGAAGGAGCACCATCTTCTTTCCATATTTCTATATCACGATATTTATCAAGCTTCTCCCCTAATTTAGTCCTGGAAAAAGGAATAACGGAGGACTTATCTGCTAATTTTTTTGCCCTATCTGAGAAAACACCATCTACCAGGGTGGGGGGCTCGCCTAAAAATATAATCTCCCCACCAGCTTTCTGGAAAGCCTCTAATCTCTCTAAAGTAGTGGAGCGAAGAATTTCGCAATGGGGGACAATTATTACCTCATAAGACATTTCCCCCACTTCAAAACCATTACTTTCCTGGACTTTCGATAACGAAGGCAGCAATGATTCGGATACAAAATCAAAATCAATAAGCCCGAACAAAAGCCACTCTATGATGTTTTTAAAGTTGGTTTCTAATTCCGCTCTTTTAAGTAGAGTTTTATCTTTTGGCCCCCAGTGAATCCAGTAAGATTCAACAGGATGAATAACTCCTACCTTAACATCGGGCTTTCCCCGGCTGAGAACCGTATTCAAGCGGCTAAAATGGTCTTCAATC
>JAKPIQ010000139.1 GCA_029549715.1 Candidatus Atribacteria bacterium
TTCTAGAGCAATGTCCAGAGTGGCTAATGTGTTATCTGGACCGGACTGAGGAAAATACCAGATTTTTTTCTCTTCCATTTTTTCCCCCTACTGATGTAATTCTATTAATTCTCCGGTTTCCATATAGTAGACCCGCTCAGCGATATTGGTAATGTGGTCTCCAACTCTCTCTAAGTAACGAGCAATCATCAAAACCCAAATAGCCTGGCGAGTAACGCTGGGGTCTTTTTCTATGTGTTCTACCACTTCTTCGTGAACCGAACGATAAAGAGCATCTACCTGGTCATCGGCTTCCACCACTTTTTGCACTATGGTTAAGTCCCTTTGTACAAGAGCATTGATAGCTTCCTCTAACATTTCCCTTACCAGGTCTGCCATTTTTGGCACATCTATGAGAGGTTTGAATAACGGTTTCTCGGCCAAGCGAATACTGAATTTGGCAATATCAACAGAGTAGTCGCCAATTCTCTCCACATCAGTAATAACTTTCAGTATGGCAGCAATTACTCGTAAATCTTTAGCTACCGGTTGTTGCAAAGCAATAAGTGACAGGCACTTTTCTTCAATTTTAAAGTTGAAGTCATCTACTACATCATCTAAAGCAATAGCCTGTTGTGCTTTTTCTATATTTCTTTCCTTTAGAGACTCAATAGAGATCTGTAACATTTTTGCTGCTGTGTGGGTCATGTTCAATAAATCTTCTTCCAGCTCCTTTAACTGTTGGGTGAAACGCTCCCGAATGATTTCCACTGTTATCCCCCTTCTCAATTTTAATCAAATATCAATTAATTTTGCCACTCCTTCTTTCAAATCACAAAGAGCCAAAGTAGGCTTCCCGCTGAGTAGACCACACACCTCCCCCGGATTAATCAAGAAAACGCCGTTTTCCTCTTTTACTACTGCTTCATGAGTATGCCCGTAGACTACCAGGTTGTATTTTCTACTTTCCCAGGCTAATTGTGCTGGTAAATAAAAATGGGAAACCCAGATGCGGAAATTATTCTTTTCCCCCTCCCAGAAAGAAGAATTTACCTTGCCTCCTGATTTTTGAAAAATGCCCAGTATTTCTCCGTCGTTGTTGCCCAGTACTCCCTCCCAGGGAATAGAGGAATGAGTTAAAAGTTCTACCGAGAAGGGGGCAACATAGTCTCCAGCATGAAGAATGAGATCTACTTTCTCCTGTTCTAAAATATGTAGAGCTTGCCGGAGCGAGGAAAGATTATCGTGACTATCAGATAAAATCCCCACTTTCATTGTTGTTTATCCCTCTCAAAATTTCTCCCAGTGTAAAACTTCTTCTAAACTTCTTTTTGTTGGCATAGCAGGCTCTACTGCAGGATACCCCAGGGCTATCAAGCTTACCAGGCGATAATCGGCCGGGACACTGAGAATCTTAGCTATCTGTGGACCGTAGTGCTTTTTATCACCGGCTACCCAGCAGGAGCCCAAACCTAGCGTTCGGGCGGCAAGAAGAATGTTTTCTGTGGCGGCACAGCCATCTTCCAGGTAAAAGCGAGTACCCCGGCAAAATACTGCCACACAAACCGGAGACTGAGCAATAAATTTTCCATAATCAGTGGCATTAGCAATTTCTCTCCGTTTATCAGGATCGGTTACCACTATAAATTCCCAGGGCTGAGAATTGTTGGCCGACGGAGCTAAACGCGCACAATCGATTATCTCCTCAATTTTTTCTCTTTCCACCGGAATGTCCTTAAACTGACGAACTGAGCGTCTTTTTCTTAATACTTCCAGAGCTTCCATATTTGTTTCCTCCTATCTCGTTAAAAGTTTGAGTTGTTCATACATTTTCTTTTTATCGGTAGATGAGGCATGGGAGCGTTGCACCACCTGGGTAAAAAACTCTATGGTTTCCTGGTAGGTTTCCCGATCTACGGGGAAGGGAATCCCATCTTTTCCTCCATGGGCAAAGGAAAAACTCACCGGGTCGGTAAAACTGGGAGGAGCTCCCATCACCACTTCAGTTGTGAGAGCTAAAGCCCGTAAGGTTTTAGGGCCCACTCCCCGGAGAGCCAGGAGGTTTTCAAAGTTTTGAGGCTTTTCCTCGTAAATCATATGCAGGGTTTTATCTATTCGTCCCAGATTAAAATCTTCTTCCTTGATGAAGTGGCGAGAAGGAAGTGAAAGGTGGGGAACAAGGGCCATCTCCTTTTTTAATTTTTCCGGCTTTTCCTGGGTTAACTTTACTATACCCTCTCGGCAATCTGTGCTCTCTCGAGCTACCAGATTGAGAACTTCCCTTTCTTTTTTCTCTCCCCAGATTCCCTGGTGAGGTTCACAAACTAAATCTTTTACTCCTTCTCCCCACCAATGATATCGGCGGGCGTATTTAGTGTCAGGATTCATACCC
>JAKPIQ010000153.1 GCA_029549715.1 Candidatus Atribacteria bacterium
TCCTTTTCTTCCTCCCCCGAAGGAAGTATGCTTTCCCCTGAGGATTTTTTCACTTTATCAGGTGAAAAACCCAAAGCCTCCAGAACATCCTTTTTGCTCTGAATTAATGCTGCTCCCTGCGCAATGAGATTATTAGTCCCCTCACTCTGGGGAGAAAAAATAGGACCAGGAACAGCCATCACCTCTCTTCCTTGTTCCAGAGCAAAATCTGCTGTAATTAGAGCACCGCTGCGCCGAGGAGCTTCTACCACTACCACTCCTTGAGCTAATCCGCTAATAATCCGATTACGAGGAGGGAAATTTTCCGGACGAGGAGGGAAAAGAGGAGGATATTCGCTGATTATAGCACCTCCTTCCTCCACTATTTCCTCAGCTAACCGCTGATGAGAAGAAGGATAAATTACCCCTAATCCGCTTCCCAGCACCCCTACTGTAATTCCTCCTTCTCTCACCACGCTACTGTGGGCTTCTCCGTCGATACCTAAAGCTAATCCACTCACCACTACCCATCCCTCTTCAGCTAGCTCAGAAGATAGAATTTTAGCTGCTTTTCTCCCGTAAGGGGTAGGTCGACGAGTTCCCACGATAGAAATAAAAAGATTAAACTGGCGAAAATCAAAGTCTCCCCACATATAAAGCAAAAAAGGAGGATTAGAAATATGCCGAAGTAAGGGAGGATAAAAATCATCTCTCCAGGTAAGAACCTTAAAGTTCTTTTTCTCGATTTCTTTCCATAATTTTTCCGGCTCTATTTTCTTTCTTTCTTCTTCTATTTTTTGAGCTGCACTGGTGCCAATCGCTCCACTCAGTTCTTTTACTCCAGCCCTCCAGGCAGTTTGAGCATCACCAAAGACGTTCAATAATTTCTGAAAACGGATAGGACCAATTCCCATTATATGGTTAAAAGCCACCCAGAAAATCTTCTCTTCCACTCAAGGCTCCCGATATTTTCGATCTAAAGAACGATATTGAATGGCCTCCGCTACATGCTCCGCCCTGATATCCTCCGATTGCTCCAAATCAGCAATAGTTCTTGCCACTTTTAGAATCCGGTGATAAGCACGGGCACTTAAAGCCAGAGATTCCATGGAAACTTCGAGGAGCTTTTTAGCCTCTCCCTCAAGAGGAGCAAACTGTCGGAGATGACGAACTTTCATCTGAGCATTAAGACGAATTTTTTCTCCCCGGAAGCGATCCGCCTGAATTTCTCGGGCGCTTTGTACTCTTTCTCTCACTTGTTGAGAGGTTTCTTCTTTCCTCTCTGAGGAAATTTCGGAAAAATCTAAACGAGGGATCTCTACCTGAAGGTCAATACGGTCCAGGAGAGGTCCTGACAGCTTAGCCCTGTACCTTGCAATTTGCTGATAGGAACAGACACAGGTCCGCTTGGCATCACCTAAGTATCCACAAGGGCAGGGATTGCAAGCCAACACCAGAATAAAAGAAGCAGGATAGGTAATAGTAGTAGCAGCACGAGCTACCGTTATTTTTCCCGCCTCTAAAGGTTCCCGGAGAGCCTCTAAAACGTTGCGCCGAAATTCCAGAGCTTCATCTAAAAACAGAACTCCATGGTGAGCCAGGCTTACCTCCCCAGGGCGAGGCCATTGTCCCCCTCCGATTAAAGCCGCATCAGAAATAGTATGGTGAGGAGCACGAAAAGGACGCTGAGCAACAAGGGGTCGATCTTCAGAAAGAAGCCCAGCCACGCTATGAATCTTAGTTACCTCAATTACCTCATCTAAAGATAAAGGAGGAAGAAGAGAAGGAAGCCTCCGGGCTAACATGGTTTTACCTGAACCAGGAGGACCAATAAATAGAAGATGATGCCCCCCAGCAGCAGCGATTTCTAAAGCTCTTTTCCCTCCCCTTTGCCCTTTTACCTCTGCCAGGTCCTCTCCATCTCCTGAGTAAAAAAGACCTTGCCAATCCAGGGTGGTAGGTGATAGATCTACTTTATCGTGCAAAAAATCACAAACCTCATTAAGATGATGAAAACCATAAACCTCTACTTTTCCTACCAGCGCCCCTTCTTTGGTGTTCTCTCGGGGCAAAAATAACTGATAATCCTTGCCCTGGAGAGAAAGAAAATGAGCTACGGGAAGGACACCACTTATCGGCTTTATCTCTCCAGAAAGAGATAGCTCCCCCATAGCCACCACCGAAGGAGAAGAAGGTTTTATCTGTCCAGTAGCAGCCAGTATCCCCAGAGCAATGGGGAGATCGAACTCGCTCCCGCTCTTTTTTAAAGAAGCAGGAGCTAAGTTCACGGTTACTCTACTACCGGGAAAGGAAAAACCACTATTTTTAATAGCGCTGCGCACCCTCTCTTTGGCTTCCTGCACCGCGGTATCGGGAAGTCCCACCACTTGAAAGGAAGGAAGACCTGAAGCAACATCCACTTCTACTTCCACCAAGCGAGCATCCACTCCCCAGGTGGTAGCACTCAATATCTTAGCTAACAAAATTGTATCCCCCTTTTCAAAAAGATCCCGGATAATGAAAAAACCGCAACTTCCCTCGCTCTTTTCGAATAGCTAAAACATCAAAACGGAAAAAAACCTCCTCCGGGTTATAACCCTTTTTTTGTAAATAAAAAAGAGCTGAACGGCGGATTCTATTTTGTTTTTCTTCAGTGACTGCCTCCTCAGGAAGCCCGGCTTTTAAACTTTCTCTCATTTTTACCTCCAGAAATACCCAGGTGTCCCGATCTCGAGCGATTATATCTATTTCTCCCCAGGGAGAGCGAAAATTAGTTTCCAGAATCTCTAAATGTAGTTTTCTCTTCACCCACCTCTGAGCTGCTAGTTCCCCCTTTTTCCCTTTAGCTCTGTTTTCCATATCTTCGACAAAAACTCCGACGATGGCAATCCTCAAGACCCCATTTCTCAATTTCTTCTCGATGAATAGAAGTACCATATCCTTTATGCTGAGAAAAACTGTAGCGAGGAAAAAGAGGTTGATAAAAATTTTCCATGAGCTCATCTCTAAACACTTTAGCTACCACCGAGGCCGCCGCGACTGCTTCGCTTTTACTTTCTGCCCGAGGTAGAGAACAAGAGGGGAAATTAAGAGAAGGAACTTTAACCCAGTCTAAAATCAAAAAATCAGGGAAATAGGAAAAAGAAGCCCAACGAATGGCTTCTTGAAAAACAAAAACATTGGCTTTTTCAATACCTACTGTGTCGATAAATCTTTCCCCCACCATCCCTATGCCTATAGCTAAAGCAGAAGAACATATTTCCTGGCACAACTCTCTCCTTCGAGAAGGAGAAAGAGACTTAGAATCCTTTACTCCCCGAAGATAAAAATAGCGAGGCAAAACCACACAGGCAGCCACCAGAGGCCCGGCTAAAGGACCTCTCCCTGCTTCATCCACTCCTCCGATAAAAGAATATCCCCTTTCCCAGAGAAATTCTTCTATCATACTATCACCTTATCACCTCAGTATTCTAATGCGCTGAAGTGGCCAGTAAACTAGAAAAGCTCGCCCTAGAATGTTTTTTCGAGGAACGTATCCCCAAAACCGGCTGTCATCACTATTGCTACTATTATCTCCCAGAACAAAGTAAGAGTCTTCAGGAATCACCCTCTCTTCCTGACCATAATAGCCCATTTCATAATAAGGACGAGCAAAAAGTTCTCCTTCCAGGGGAACTCCGTTTATATATACACGACCCTCCTCAATTTTAACCCTCTCTCCCGGCAAGCCCACCACTCTCTTTATAAGATTTTTGCGATGATCAAGAGGATAACGAAAAACTATGATGTCTCCCCTTTGAGGCTCAGTGAAGTGATAGATAAACTTAGCCACTAAAACCCTCTCTCCAGGAACCAAAGTAGGTTCCATAGAGCCACTGGGGATATAATATCCTTCTATTACGAAATAGCGTATCAAAAGGGCTATAACAAGAGCCCAGAGGATAGTTTCTATCAATTCTCGCCAGGCACTTTTCCTTTTAGGTTCCTGGTTTTCCCCGTTTTTCTGCAATCCTGGACTCCTTGCTGCTCCTGCCTCTCAGATAATAAAGTTTAGCTCTTCTCACTTTTCCTCGGCGCAAAATCTCAATTTTTTCCAAGTTAGGAGAGTGAAGAGGGAAGATGCGTTCCACTCCTACTCCATAGGAAACCTTCCTCACTATAATGTTACGGTTTATTCCTGAACCTCGCACTCCTATTACTAAACCTTCAAAATTTTGCAGCCTTTCTTTGTCGCCTTCTACAATCTTAAGAGTTAATCGCACTGTGTCTCCCGGGTAAACTTCGGGAACCTCTTTAATGTAGCTACTCTCTACTGCTCGCAAAATTCTTGCCTTGTCCATTTGAACCTCCTCCTGAGAAAAATCCTTCCTAATATATCATTCCTTTTTATCCTTAGCAACTGGTATAAGTTCTGGCCGCACCCGGGCAGTTTTCTCTGCAGCTTTCTTTCTTCTCCACTCTTCAATAAGAGCGTGGTTGCCAGACAACAAAATCTTTGGTACTTCTAATCCTCGAAAAACCCGGGGACGAGTATATTGAGGAGGGCCTAATCCTTTCTCGTAAAATGAATCAGCTTTTATAGACTCCTCATCTCCTAAAACCCCCGGGACGAGACGAACAGTAGCCTCAATCATTACCAAAGCCGCTAATTCCCCTCCAGAGAGGATATAATCACCAATGGAGATCTCTTCCGCCCCGGTTAAAGTTAGCACCCGCTCATCCACCCCTTGATAGCGACCACAAAGGAAAAGGAGATGGTCCTCTTGAGCCAGCTCTCTGGCTTTTTCCTGAGAAAATAAAGACCCCTGGGGGCTGGTCAATAGCACCCGGGGAGTACTACCAGTATAACTCTCAATAAATTTCACTGCTCGCCACAGAGGTTCAGGCTTGAGCACCATTCCTGGTCCACCACCAAAGGGATAATCGTCTACCGTTCCATAACGATCCAGAGTAAAGCTACGCAAATTGTGAATTTTTATTTTTACTATCCCTTTTTCCTGCGCCTTACCTAAAATAGCAGTCTCTAGATAAGGTTCTATAGCCTGAGGAAATAAAGTAACTACATCAATGCGAAGTTTCAATCCCAGAAACCTCCAGGACATTTCACTTCTATAAAACCACCCCTTTTATCTACTCTTTGTACATAAGCATAAATAAAAGGAAGGTAA
This sequence comes from Candidatus Atribacteria bacterium, assembly GCA_029549715.1. Lineage (GTDB taxonomy): Bacteria > Atribacterota > Atribacteria > Atribacterales > Caldatribacteriaceae > Sordicultor. The sequence continues at coordinate 5,148 of JAKPIQ010000153.1, forward strand.
TATTCCCTCTCTTCCTCTCTCACCACCAAATAATCATAAGAAGGCCCCTCTACAATAGCCACCACTTCGCCTTTCAACTCTCCTTCCTCTATTACCTTAAAGCCTAACAACTCAAAGTAATAAAAATGATCAGAGGGGAGGACTTTTAGCTCTTTTTCCTCTACAGCCAGAAAAAAACCCTGTATTTCCTCTGCCAGCTGGCGAGAAGGAACTTCCTGAAAACGAATCAATACCGTTTTTATCTCCTCAGTTACCTCTTCCACAGTCATAAGCCGGTATTCTTTATCGGGTAACCCTACCCACAGAGAATTTCCAGGGGAAAAGTATTCTTTAGAATCCACAAGAGGAAGCACTTTCACTACTCCCTGCAGTCCCTGGGGCTTCAGAATCTTTCCCACCAAAACTTTTGTCACTTCAGGTTACCATTCACTCCAGAATTTCTACCGCTGCCTTCTTTCCTCTTTTTATCCCTGCTGCTTTAACAATGGTGCGAATAGCTCGAGCAATCCTTCCTTGCTTACCAATGATTTTCCCCATATCCTCCTGAGCTACTCGAACCTCGTAAATTACCGATTGTTCGCCTTCTATCTCAGAAACACTCACTTCTTCCGGATGGTCCACCAACGATTTGACTATAAATTCAACCAGATCTTTCACTGTTCCTGAACCTTCGCTTTCTTAAGAATAGCTTTAACTTTGCTAGACACTTCTGCTCCCTGAGAAATCCAGTATTCAATTCGCTCTTCCCGCAGAGACCATACTGGAGGATCAGCTATGGGAGAATAATTACCCAGAATCTCGATCGGTTTACCGTCTCTCGCTTTTCGAGAATCAATAGCCACAATTCGATAATAGGGAAGATGCTTGCGACCCACCCGAGTTAATCTCAACTTCACTGCCATTCTTGTTCTTCTCCTTTCTCCTCTATCTTCCTAAGCCGAAAAATCCTCTCCCTTTGGAAAAGGGAAGAGGTCGGCCTTTCTCCATTTGTTTCCAAAGTTTCCGAAAATCTTCAAATTGCTTGAGCAATCTATTCACCTCTTGCACCGTGGTACCACTACCTCGAGCAATTCTCCTCTTACGACTGGCATTAATGAGATAGGGATTCTCTCGCTCTTCAGGAGTCATAGAGTTAATTATTGCCTCCACTTTTTTCAGGTTTTTTTCTCCATCCACCTGAGAAACCATCCCTCGTACCTGCCCGGGAAACATATCCATAATTTCCTGGAAGGACCCCATGTTTTTCACTCGCTCCAATTCTTCCAGAAAATCGTTAAAATCTAACTCCTTCTTCTCTACTTTCTTCTTTATTAACTTTTCTCTTTCTTCCTCATCTATGGCTCGGTCTATTTTCTCGATGAAAGTTAAAGCGTCTCCCAGACCCATTATTCGGCTGGCCATCCTATCAGGATGAAAAGCTTCTATTTGATGGAGTTTTTCACCTACCCCCACCAGCTTGACCGGCCATCCCGTCTGAGCCACAATGGAGAGAACCGCTCCTCCTCGAGCATCAGTATCTACTTTAGTTAACACCAGCCCCGTAGGATGTACCCAGTTTTCAAAGCTCTGAGCTACTTTCACCGCTTCCTGTCCGGTAGTAGCGTCTAAAACTAAAAGCCTTTCAGCAAATTCTTCTTCCTCGATTAACTCTTTCAACTCCCGAAGAAGCTCCTCTTCTACATGTAATCTGCCTGCAGTATCTACTAAAATTACATCCAGGCTTTTCTCTCGAGCATAATTTCGAGCTTTTCTTACCATTTCCTGGGGAGTAGAGACCTGAGGGTCATCAAAAAATTCTAAATTGGCCCCTTGAGCAAGAATCTTCAGCTGCTCTTTAGCTGCCGGACGGCGAGTGTCAACAGATATTAAAAGGGGGAGATATCCTCTCCCTTTCAACCACACCCCTAATTTACCACAGGTAGTGGTCTTACCCGAGCCCTGCAGCCCCACCATCATCACCAAAGCAGGAAAAGAACCAGAGAGATTCAATTCTTGAGTTTTTCCTCCCAATATGTCGCGAATCTCCTCCCAGAGGATCTTAATCACCATTTCCCCGGGGGTCACGCTCTCCATTACTTCTTTTCCCACCGCTCTTTCCCTGACCCGAGAAGTGAGGTCCTTGACCACTCGATAATGAACGTCAGACTCCAAAAGCACCATTCTCAATTCTTTAAGAATAGCGTCTATTTCTGCCTCTGACAACTTTCCCTTACTTCGCAACTTTTTGAAAATGTTATTAAATTTATCGGTTAAAATTTCAAACACTTATAACTCTCCTTTTTACTAAAACATGTAAGATAATAATCGGCTCTTTAGCTTCTGTCAAGAAAAGAATGCCTCTCTATCGCTCAATCATAAATTATAGCTTTTACAAACTCTTCTGAGTCAAAGGGGACTAAATCCTCTATTCCCTCTCCCACCCCTAAGTATTTGATGGGTAAATCAAACTCCCCCTTGATGCGGAAAACAATTCCTCCTTTAGCCTGGCTGTCCCATTTAGTAAGAATTATACCACTGAGGTCTGCCACTGGAAGCAAAGACTGGGCTTGCAAGAAAGCATTTTGACCAGCTAGAGCATCTACCACTAAAATACTTTCCAGATTAGAAGGAACGATTAGTTTTTTGGTAACCCGTACCACTTTTTCTAGCTCAGCGAGAAGATTTCGATTAACATGAGATCTCCCGGCCGTATCAATTATAACTAGAGTATTTCCCTGCCGGCGAGCATAGTTTATTCCGTCGAAAACTACTGCTCCGGGATCTGCTCCCTCTGTACCCTTAAAATAGTGACACTTTGCTCTCTGCGCCCAAATTTCCAGCTGTTCCATAGCCGCAGCTCGAAAAGTATCAGCAGCAATAAGACAAGCTCTCTCTCCTTGATTGTTAAACAGGAAAGCTAATTTACCGGCTACAGTAGTTTTGCCCACTCCATTAACTCCGGAGAGAATTATAGCTTTCAATTCCCCTTCTTTAGCAGTAGCAAAAAGGGAAGGATCGTTACCCTCAAGAAGAGAGAGCAGCTTCTGATATAACCATTCTTGCCAGCTACTTTCCCTTGAGGATTTTTTAAATTCCCGGAAGTCCTCCACTATTTCCATAGCTAAGGCAGGCCCCATATCGGTCTGAATAAGCAGCTCTTCCAGCTCTTCCCAGTCTTTTTCTTGAACTTCTTTCTTGGTCCACAGCTGGGAAAAGTGTTCCTTCACCTCCTCCTTCATTTTTCCCATGCCTTGCATCCATCTCTGCCAGATACCTTCTTTTTCCATTACTTCTCTCCTTTTTCCTATTGAAATGATTCTCCATCAAAACAAATCGCCTGGGAAACTCCCGGGTCATTCATAGTAATTCCGATTATCCGCTCTGCCGCCTCCATCACTTCCTCCTGATGAGTCACCACCACCACTTGCCGAGTTTGAGAAATATTTCTCAATAACCGAGCTAAAAGTAAACTATTGGTATGGTCTAAATTGGCATCCACCTCATCTAAAAAGCAAAAAGGCAAATCAGCTGCTTCAAAAGCTGCAAAAAGGAAGCATAACGCTACCAAAGCTTTTTCTCCGCTAGAAAGCAGAGAAAGACTTTGCTTTCTCTTTCCCGGCAGGCGCACCTCTATTTCTGCTTCCTCCTCCCCCAAAATAAGCCGGGCTTCCCCTCCGGGAAAAATCTCTGTAAAAAAATTAGAAAAACTTTTATCCACTCCATAAAGGAATTCCTGAAAATTCTTCTTGACCTCTCTTTGGCCAAGAGAAATCCCCTCTCTCACCAGCTGCAGACCAATTTTACATTGTTCGTTTTTTTCATTCAGATAAGCAAAACGTTCCCCTACCCGGGCAAATTCTTCCCCTGCTCCGGGAATAATCCTCTTTTTCTGCAGCAATTCTTCTTTCTCCTTTAGGGAAAGTTCCAATTCTTTTATACTTACCTCCTTTGAGGTAAACGTAGAACAAAGGTGTTCTTCTCCTAACCTTTCCAGCTCTCGAGAAAGTTCAGCCACCTCTCCGCTCAATTTTTCCTCTAAAATAAGAATTTTTTCTAATTTTCTCTCCTTCTCTTCCTTTTGTTTTTCTATCTCCCGAATTTTTCCCGTAGCTAAATCAATTTGTTCCCTTAAATTTTTCTCCTCTTCTTCTTTCTCTTGTAACTCTTTTTTCTTTCCCTGAAGAGAAATTGCTACCGCCCAAATTTTATTCCCCTCTTCTTTTAATCTTTCTCCGTATTTCACTCTCTCTTTTTCTTCTTTCTTGAGAACCTCCCACCCTTCCCTTAGTTCCTTCCTTAGAGATTCAACTTCCCACCGGAATCTCTCCTTCTCTATTTCCGCTTTTTCTCTCTTTTTTCTCTCTCTTTCTTTTTCCTCTATCTGAGATTGGATTTGGGAAATATCTATCTTTATCTTCCTTAGCTCCTCCTCTATCTCTGTTATTTCCTTCTCCCCGGTATCTTTTTTCTCAACTATTATTTCTATCTCTTTGCGCAGTTGATTTATCTCCCTTTCCACTTCCTCTTCCTCTTTTTCTCGGTGGAGTAGCTTTTCCTTTTCTCTTTCTACTTCCAGCTTATCCTTCCATAGCCTTTCCTCTTCTTTTTTCCTCTCGCGCACCACATTTTCAACCTTCTTTTCCCAGAAATCCACTTTATCCTGCCACCTTTTTTCTCTCTGCCTCCACGATTGATAGAAGCGAGGTTCCGATGAAGAAATCAGTTGTCCAGGAAACAAAAGAAAACCGCTACGCAAAAAAATCAGGCTCCCATCAGAAGCTACCAGATTTTGCTCCGGAAGTTCACCACGGTGAAAAAGATGAAATACTTCTTTTTTCTGACACTCTCTCCAGAAAGCAGGAGGCTCAACAGAAGAAGACACATACCAGCATCCTACTTCCGGGGAGGATTCCAAATTAAAGTCCTCTCCTTTGAGGTTGTGGTATTCCCAGAACCAGCTGAGAGCTTGAATTGCCCGCTTAGACCAGCCTTGAGCATTTAATTCTTTTTCCCACTCCCTATGACCTTCCCGCTCTTTTTTTTCCCGACTATTTATTTTGCGGGAAACGCTCTGTAGAATCACTCTGCTCCTTTCTAAGTTCTCTCTTCCTGTCTTCTCCTCTTCCTTTCCTTTTTCTATTGCCCTTTCTCTTTTTTGAATACCTTCCTCCCCTTCTTTGATCCTGCGCTTGGCTACCAAAAGCTCCTCTTTTATTCTCTTTTCTTTTTGAAGTTTATCTCGGAGGCGAGCTTCGGCTTTCTCCTCCTCTTCCTCTAAATACCGTTCTCCTTCCCGCAAATGAATATTCTTTTTCTCTAACTCTCGAAGGGCTTTTTCTTTTTCCCTCAGCTGGAGCATCAATCTTTCTTGGTTATCTTCACCCTCCTCCTGGAGAGGAAAATATTCTTCCCAGCTTTTTTTTCTTTCTTCCAGGAGACCAATTGCTGCTTCCCAATGGGCAAGTTTTTCCCTGATTTGTAGAGCAGCCTTTTTGCTCTCTCTCATTTCGGTCAAAATATAATAGAGTTTTTCCTCTTCCCTCCTTTTTTCCCCCTCTTTTTCTTCCTTTTCCTTCTCTATATTTTTCTTTTCTACCTGGCAGTTATATCGAGCACGGGAAAGAGAAGAAAAAGTGCCCTCCCACTTTCTTTTCTCTTCTTCCTTCTTTTTGATTTCTTCTTCTTCTATTTCTCTTTCGGATTTAAGAAGAGAAAGTCTCTCCTTACTGGACTCTACCATTTTCTGAATATAAAGCGCCCTGATTTCCCTCCACTCTTTCTCCACAGATAAATACTCTTCTTCCTCCTCCGCCCATAATCTCCACCTCTCCATCTGAGGACCAAGCTCTTTTAACCGCTCTTCTAAAAGCTTCCTTCTACTCTCTATCTTTTCTAAACGGAGAGAAACTTGCGATAATTTCTTCTTCCACTCTCCAGCACCGCTTACCATCTCCAACCACTGCCATCGTCCCGGAGGAGTCTGGTTAAGCAAAGCCTGTAGTTCTTCCGAACCTACCACACCAGTACTCAGGCGCTCTATCTCCAGCCCTTCTTGTTCCAGATTTTCTTTCCATTCTCCCCAATAAACTTTTTCACCCTCCAGAAAATATTCCGACTCTCCAGAAGCAAACACCCTCCTTCCCATCTTCAAGTCCGTTCCTCGTAAATCCTCCCACCACAGCTCAATATCGGCCATTCCCAGAGGCTTTACTGTCTCAGACCCATGAAATATAACCTCCCGATTTCTAGTAATCCTTAGCTCTCGCATCCTATTTCCCCACACCCATCGCAGGGCATCGATGAGATTACTTTTACCCGAACCATTGGGACCTACAATGACATTTAAGCCTGGAGAAAAATCAATGGTGGTAGAGTGAGCAAAAGATTTAAATCCTTGAATGATTATTTTCTTCAAATACATTAGCCTTCACCGAAAGGCTGATTATCGCTACTTAAAATCTCTAAAGCTTTCCGAGCCGCCTCCTGCTCTGCCCTTTTTTTATTTTTACCTTCTCCCTCCGCTATACTCTCATCTTCGATCTTTACCTCTACCCGATAAAATTCGGGGCTTTCTTCTTGATTTACAATCTCATAATGAGGCAGACAATTATAATACTGTAAGCACCATCGCTGCAGTAGCCCTTTATAGTTTACCGAAAGATCGAGAGATTCAATATTTCCTATTTCACAGAAAATTTTTTTCAGAACCCTCCTGGTCTCCTCATAAGAAGAGGAGTCCACAAAAACCGCTCCTGCTAATGCTTCCAGAGAACTGGCCAGTATAGAATCCTTTTCTCGTCCTCCGCTTTTTTCTTCCCCTTTGCCTAATTCGATAAATTCTGCTAATTCAACCTTCCGAGCTAGATAAGCCAGACATTCTTCACTCACCCATTTTGACTTAGTTAAAGATAGCCAGCTTCGAGGTCTCTTATAGTGGTGAAAGAGGTAGTCGGCGACAAAAAAGCCGACTACCGCATCTCCTAACCATTCTAACTTATCATTACAACTACCGTCTTTTCCTTCCAGCGCTGATTTGTGACGTAAAGCAGTCCTTAATAGTTCCCCATCCCTAAAAGCGTATCCGATTCTCCTCTCCAGCACTGAAAAGTCAAATTCTAGACCAGACACGGAACAATGAAGCTATTCCACTCGGGATTCAATATATTCGACCGCTTCTCCTACTGTGGTTATTCTTTCAGCATCGTCATCTGGTATTTCAATGTCAAATTCTTCTTCAAAAGCCATGATTAGCTCCACAATGTCCAGAGAATCAGCCCCTAAATCATCAATGAAAGAAGCATCCAGAGACACATCGTCTTCATCAACACCTAATTGGTCTACCACTATCTCCTTGACTTTAGAAAGAACATCCATGATTGCACCTCCTGCTCAAAGTAGATTTTTAAATCATCACCAATCCACCATTGACGTGGATGGTTTGACCGGTAATATATCCAGCGGCTCGAGAAGCCAGAAAAGCCACTGCTTGAGCCACTTCTTCAGGTTCCCCCCAACGACGGAGAGGTACCTGCTGAAGCCAGGTTTCTCTCACCTCCTCCGGCAGTTTTTTAGTCATTTCTGTATTTATAAAGCCGGGAGCTACAGCGTTAGCCGTTATGCCTAAGGGTGCCACTTCCCGGGCCAGGGATTTAGTAAAACCCAGAACAGCTGCTTTTGCAGTAGCATAGTTGGCCTGACCAACATTACCCATTACTCCTACCGCCGAAGAAATATTTATTATTCTTCCATATTGCCTTCTCATCATATACCGCAAAACTTCCTTAGTACAATAGTAAATCCCTTGCACCCCCACCTCAAGTACTGCTTTCCAGTCTTCATCCTTCATCCGCACGAAAAGTGCATCTTTGGTAATCCCGGCATTATTCACCAATATATCAATCTGTCCCCAGGTATTTATTATATCCTGTACTACGGCTTTAATCTCTTCTTTTTTGGTAACATCGGCCACATATCCTCGAGCATTTATTCCCTGCTTTTTTAGCTCTTCCACTGTTTTTTCTATTTCCTCCTCGGGAGCTACATCATTTATAGCCACCCGAGCACCATTTTGGCCTAAAACTTGAGCAATAGCTAAACCAATACCTCGCCTTCCTCCGGTTACCATAGCTACTTGATTTTCAAAGTCCATCTTTTTTTTCCTCCTGACCTTCTTTTCTAACTTCATCCCAGGAACTTATATTTTTTACTTCCACATCGGGATACTCCCGAGAAAAAAGTTTACTTAACACCGTTCCCGGGCCCATCTCCCAGATATGGCGAGATTCGTAATGATAAAGAGCGTCCATGACCTCCTTCCATCTCACCGGAGAAAGCATCTGTTTAACCAGCAAATTTCTAATTTCTTCCGGCTGAGAAACATATTCCGCAGTTACATTACTTACATAGCGGTAACGAGGAGGCTTAATTTCTATTCCCCTTACCAAGGAAGAAAACTTCTCTGCTGCTTCTTCCATAAAACTGGAATGAAAGGGAGCACTTACTTTTAACTCTACCACTTTTCTACTTCCCTCTTCTTTTAACCTATCTATAACTTGAGGTAAAAGAGAACGAGAAAGGGAAAGGACAATTTCAGAAGAAGAATTAATATTAGCTATTTCCACCTTCCCTTTAGAGGAGAATTCTTCTACTACATTTTCTACCTTATTTTGTGCTAACCCTAAAACTGCCACCATTGCTCCCTCCCCCGGAGGAACAGCCTCTTGCATAAGTTCCCCCCTTTTCCGCACCAGAAAAACCGCCTCTTCAAAGTCTATACTTTCTGCAGCACAAAGGGCCGAGTATTCCCCCAAACTATGTCCCGCCACCGCATCCACCACAGGAGAAAACTCTCTTCTCCAGATTTGCCAGATAAGTAAACTGGTAGCTAAAATAGCCGGCTGGGCATTAAAAGTGAGGTTCAGTTCTTCTTCCGGTCCTTCCAAGGTTAGCTGCAGCAAATCAATCCCACAAATTTCACTCGCTTTCCCCAGGATTTCCTCAGTTTCCCTGCGGTAGTTTTCCCACCACTCTCGAGTCATACCTACCTTTTGTGTTCCCTGTCCGGGAAAAAGAACCACCCAACCCACTTTAGTCCTCCACCAGGTGAGACAATTTTCTTATCGTTTCTTCAAATTCTTCAATTATATCCTCAATAACCTGCTGAACAGGTTTAATATCTTTTACCAGGCCGGCAATTTGTCCTGACATTACCGAACCTTCCTCCACATTACCACAAACTGCCTCCCTCAGTCTACCAGAACCCAGAGCCTCCATTTCCCCCACAGGAGCTCTCCGGGTTTCCAATTCCTCAAACTTGCGCGTGAGACGATTACGCAGGCAACGCACTGGATGACCGGTGGTAGTACCAGTAACCACTGTGGAGCGATCTTGCGCTTTCACAATTGCTTCTTTATAAAGAGGGTGTACCTCACATTCTTCAGTACACACAAAACGAGTGCCCATTTGCACCCCTTCTGCCCCTAAGGCAAAACAAGCCGCCATGCCCCTTCCATCGGCTATCCCCCCCGCAGCAATCACCGGAAGTGGACTAACCGCATCCACTATTTGGGGAACTAAACACATGGTAGTTATCTCTCCGATGTGGCCACCGGCCTCCATTCCTTCGGCAATGATCAATTTTATTCCGTAGCGAACCAATCTTCTGGCTAAAGCCACAGAAGACACCACAGGAATAGTTAAAATGCCTTCTCGGGCAAGATCCTCCACCAACCTTCCTGGATTTCCCGCTCCAGTAGTCACTATCAGTATTTTTTCTTCTTTAATTACCTGAATTTGTTCTTCCACATAAGCAGATAAAAGCATCAAGTTCACTCCGAAAGGCTGGTTGGTGAGAGATTTAGTTTTTCTAATTTCCTCCTGTAAATCTTCCCCCCTCATCCCTCCCGCTCCAATGATACCCAAACCTCCCGCTTCTGAAACTGCTGCCACCAAAGGCGCAGTGGACACCCAAGCCATTCCTCCCTGAAGAATAGGATACTTAATACCCAATATTTCTGTGACTCTTCCTCGCATAATTCACCTCTAACTTTTCAAGTTGAGCTGGGAAAGACGCTCTCGAATTTTGTCCACTATTCCTCTCTCCATCAGCTCTTTAGCCGCTCTAATGGCACTCTTCATATCTTTAGCTCTGGAACTACCATGACAAATTAGGCATATTCCTTCTACTCCTAAAAGAGGTGCTCCACCATATTCACTTCTATCCAGCCTACGCCAGAAATCTCTCAACTTTTCTTCCTCCTGAAAATCGCCAATTTTTCGGGGAAGATGAGAAGAAATAAAAGCAATTAAGCCTTCTCCAAACTTTAACAGAGCATTCCCGGTAAAACCGTCACACACCACTACATCTACCTTTCCATCCACTATATTGTGGCCCTCTACATTACCGACAAAATCAAAATGCAAAAAATCACTCTGAGAGCGAAACAGCTGATAAGCAGATTTCACGAGCTCGTTTCCTTTGCCTTCTTCTTCTCCAATACTCAGCAACCCCACCCGGGGGTAAGAAAGATCCAAAGCTATTTTGGCATACTCTGCCCCCATAACTGCAAAGTGCAGAAGATGCTTGGGCTTACAATCTACATTGGCTCCCACATCTAAAAGAACGGTGCAGGAGTTAGGGTTAGGTATTAAAGCAGTAATGGCTGGCCGCTCTATGGGGGCAATTCTTTTTAGCTTCAGCCAGGCAGTGGTCATTACTGCCCCGCTATTGCCTGCCGATATAAAAGCATCCACTTTCCCCTGCGCTAGTAAATCAATACCTTTAGCTATGGTAGAATCGGGCTTTTTCTTGATAGCCTCAGTGGGTGACTCTTCCATGCTTACCACTTGAGAAGCATCCTCAATAGGAAAATGCTCTTCGTCCATCCCCCAACGAGAATAAAGAGAAAGGAGCTCTTCCCGGGGACCTACTAATACCAGAGTGTAATCGGGAGAGTAAGCTTCTCGTGCTCCTTTTATTATTTCTTCCGGAGCAAAATCTCCCCCCCACCCGTCCAAAGCAATCCTCATATCCCGCCTCTTTTAATCTTTGACCTTCACCACTTGCTTGCCTTTATAGTAACCACAGGATAGACAAGCCCGATGGGGTAGCTTAGGCTGGTGACAACGAGGACAATCTACCAACTGGGGAGCTTTCACCACCCAGTGAGTTCTTCTTTTGTTACGTCGACAACGCGAAGTTTTATTGGTTAAATTAGCCATATCTATAACACCTCCCCTTTCGCTCTCCATTTTAGATGTAGGATAGTATAAAATAATTTTCCACTCATTGCAAATAAAAACGCCACTTAGAAGCAGCTAACGCGGTACTTTTATTAGCTTTCAGGAGACAAAAACTCACCTTCCAGAAAGGAAGCATCAGTCCCCACTTTGATAGCACTTCATTCTCAGAGCTACAGGTTCTCCTTCTTCCAGTTTCTTAACACTGCCAAACGAGGGTCTATCTCTTCTTCACAAGAACAACTTTCTTTATTGCGATTCACTCCACATATGGGACATAGTCCTCTACAATAGGGAGAACACAAAGGCTTCATGGGTAAATTTATAAGAATAAGTTCCTCTATTTCTTGCGTTACTTCTATGTAATTATCTTCCTCCCAGAAGTATCCCACCTCGTCAGCCTCACCGGCCTCTGCTTCTATATCAGATAAACGATGAATGCGACTCAAATTTCGATATTCTAAATAAAAAACAGCCTCTATTTTCTGTAACGTAGGTTCTAAGCAGCGAGAGCAGGGCATTACGAGTGCAGTATCCACCACTCCTTTAACCAAAATCTCGCCTCCACAATTGGTAAGCAGAGCATCCAACCTCACCGATTGGGCAAAAGGTAGCTTTTCTCCTCTCCACCTCAAAGGAGAAAAGTTTTCTTCTTCAACATCTCGAAAAGTTCTACCGATACTTTTCTTCACTTCCCCGATGTAAAGCCGCATCATGCTCACCTCTTTCCTTTGCCAACCTCCAGGTATCTCGAGCAATCATCAGTTCTTCATTGGTAGGAATAAGCATTACTGTTACCTGGGACTGATCACTACTTATAATAGCCTCTCTTCTCCGTGCTTTATTCCGCTCATCATCTATTAATATACCTAAGTGCTCCAGGCCCTGGCAAACCGACTTTCTAATACCGGAGGAGTTTTCTCCTATACCAGCGGTAAAAACTAAACCATCTAATCCTCCTAAAATAGCATAATAAGAGCCGATATATTTTTTAGCCCGGTAAGCTATTAAATCCAGAGTTAATTGAGCCCGATGATTAAAAGGTGCAGCATCTTCAATGTCTCGAGTATCACCACTAATTCCTGAAACACCCAGCACTCCACTTTTTTTATTCAATATCTCATCAATTTCATCGACCGACAGATTTTCTTTTCTCATCAAAAATAGAGGTATGGCCGGATCCAGATCTCCCGAGCGAGTTCCCATTACCAGCCCTTCTAAAGGAGTAAATCCCATAGAGGTATCTATAGATTTACCTCCTTTTATGGCCGCAAAGCTCACTCCACTACCCATATGACAGGTAATCAATTTTAGATCCCGGAGGTCTTTACCTAACATTTTGGCTGCCCGTTCTGATACATATTGATGAGAAGTTCCATGAAAGCCATATCTTCTGATACGGTATTTTTCATAATACTCATAGGGAATAGCGTAAATATAAGCATATTCAGGTATAGTTCCATGAAAAGCAGTATCAAAAACTGCCACCTGAGGAATACCAGGCATTAACTCCCGGCAAGCTTCTATTCCTAAAATATTAGCAGGATTATGTAAAGGACTTAAATCAACGCATTCCTTGATAATTTCTAAAGCCTCATCATTGACTAACACCGAACCGGTGAGTCTTTCTCCTCCATGCACCACTCGGTGACCCACTGCTTCAATTTGATCGATACTTTCTAAAACCCGAGTTTCTTCCTGGGTCAAAACTTCTATCACCCACTGTATAGCTACTCGATGATTGGGAACTTCCCTCTCCCGGGTAAAAGTCTGGCCATTGCCATTGTGTTCCAGGCGAGAACCCGGTGCTCCAATTCTCTCCACTATGCCTTTTGCTAATACCTGATAATCTTCTTCTCCTTCTATACAAAAAAGTTGATATTTGACTGTCGAACTTCCACAGTTGACCACCAGTATATCCAATTTTCTATCCTCCTAACTTAAAATTGAGTTTGCAAAACAGTAACGGCTATCTGGTCCACTATGTCTTCTACTTTGGCCCCTCGAGAAAGGTCATTGACTGGTTTAGCCAGCCCCTGCAAAATAGGACCAATAGCCGTAGCTTTAGCCAGGTATTGAGTTAATTTATAAGAAATATTACCACTATTTAAGTCCGGGAAAATCAAAACGTTAGCTTTACCCGCTACCGGGCTCCCGGGCGCTTTCATTTCTGCTACCTCGGGAGATAAAGCTGCATCACCTTGTAACTCCCCATCCAGAAGTAGATCTGGATTTAGAGAATGGGCAATATTTGTGGCCTCTATTACTTTGTCTACCAGCTCATGCTGGGCGCTACCTTTAGTAGAAAAAGAAAGCATAGCTACTCGGGGCTCAGCATCCAAAAGAAAAACGGCAGTGCGAGCGGTAGTAATGGCAATATGAGCTAATTCTTCAGCATCAGGATTGGGGTTCAAACCTGAGTCGGCATACAAAAAAGCACCATTTTCTCCGTAAGAACAGTCAGGAACCACCATCAAAAAGCAACTGGAAGCCAATTTAATTCCCGGCGCCGTTTTAATAATCTGCAGAGCTGGTCTTATGACATCAGGGCTGGATAGAACCGCTCCCCCTACTATTCCATCAACTCTATTTTCCCGTAGCATCATACAGGCATAATACATGGGACTTTTCAATAAATCCTCAGCTCCCTCCCGGGAAAGACCTTTATTCTTTCTCAACTGGTAAAGGTCGTCAATATAGAACTCTCTTTTTTCATCTTTCAAGTGATT
>JAKPIQ010000189.1 GCA_029549715.1 Candidatus Atribacteria bacterium
TCATAATAAGAGAGGGGCTTAACTTCCATAGGAAGTTCTCGCGGAGTTAGTTCCCCAAGAGCAGGAGGAGAAACTTTTTCTGCAAAAGGGCCGCTGGATAGGGATCTCAAAGTCTGATCGGTGAGGTAAGGATAGGCAAAAATAGCCACTCCCTGTGATTTTGCTTCTCGAGCAATGGCAATTTCCCGAATCAGGGAAGAATCAGAAATATCCACTCCCCAGATTCCGCTATAAAAAGGGGTAGAAGAAGGAAGAAAAGTATTTATCCACAACAGTAAACCCTTAAATTCTGGAGGCCGGGAACTATAAGTCATAGGGACTAAAACATCAAAAAGCCCCAATTCTGCCCAACGAGGCCAATCCTGCAAAGACCTGGGATTCAGCTCTTCCGGGAAACCCTGGGGTTTAACTGCACAGGAAAGAATCAAAGAGGGCAGCGAGCGGTGTAGCTCCTCTGAGATGTAAGTCACAAAGCTGGTTAAAGATTGAGCCCGCATTTTGTTCCATTCCCGGTAGGCACCTGGGTGGCTTCCAGGACTGATTTCCCGGGGGTCGACACCATGCTTTTCTTCAAACTCCCGACAGTGTTCCAGAGCGTAACAGGTGTCGGCTACCGGGGGATCGGGAAAACGGAGATAATCAAGATGGATCCCATCTAGGGGATAATTTCTCCCCACCTCTTCTAAGAGCTGAAAGTAAAACTCCCTCACTCCCGAGTGTTCCGGGCAAACCCAGAAAAAGTGGTTATTCCCTTGTTGATAACCAACGCTCCCATCCCGGTTTATGGCCCTCCACCGAGGGTAGCGAGAAAGCAAAGCCCCGGGTTCATTGAGCCCCACGTAAAACATATCAAACCACGCATGTACTTGCAAAGAAAAACGATGGGCTTCTTCAACAATTATTTTCAAAGGATCAATTCCCGCTTTCTTGAAAACAGACATTTGAGAGGGCAGCCCTTGAGAAGCTAAAAAGGAAGAAGGATAAATGGTTTCCCCCAGATAAAAGGACTCCACCAGGAGAGCATTAAAATTAGCCGAGTCAATACGCCTCACCATGTCCCGGATGCCTTCTTCGGTTAAGGGAATACTGCGCACATCTATCCATATTCCTCGAAATTCAGGAGCAGCGAAGGCCGCAGAACAAAAACAAATTCCCCCTGCGAGAAGGGCGAGAACTAAACTTAAAATAAGCTTTTTCATAACTGTATTATCTCAAAGAAGAACTTAAAATGCCACTTTTTGTTTAACATATGTTACGGTGTTATTAATTTAGCAGCGCCTGGACAACAAATTCAGTAATTACCCAAGTCTGGGAGATTTGTACCCAGAGATAAAGAAAAAGTGTAGATAATACGACTTGAGCCTGGTTCCTGTTCCTATTTTTTGGTGTATTTGGTGTGGCTTTTATTCTAATTAGGGCTTGTAAGAGTGGTTTTACAAGTTTACTAATTATGGAGATCCAGGCGGGAATGGTGTGTTTAGCCTGAGCTTTCGTGTTAATGTAAACAATCGTCTCTCTAAAAGGTTTTTCCAGTTGTCAGGTTGAGGAAGTTTTACTACTTGCCCCACAGAAATCGCCTCTTTCTGGGAGTGGATTTATAGCTAACGGACTCGTGCTTTCAAGGAGAGTGGTGAAGAGACAGAAAATAGCTCTGTGAAGCCTTGGCGCGCCTGGAGGGAATCGAACCCCCAACCTACGGATTAGAAGTCCGTTGCTCTATCCTATTGAGCTACAGGCGCAGCATATAAGGATTTTATAACCTTTTTTGTTTTCCGTCAACTTTTTAGGTTTGTAAAAGACCAA
>JAKPIQ010000201.1 GCA_029549715.1 Candidatus Atribacteria bacterium
TAAATAGAATGGTAATCGTCCTGGGGATAGAACTCATCGAGAATAGAGGCAATGAAGTTTCCGGCTTCTACCCTGGTTTTCTGTATTATTTCGCAGCCAAAGGCTACCTCGCATCCTTCAATAACTGGAACAGGAAAATCACCTATATTGAGGGGGTTAAACCCACACTGGGAAAATTTATCCACCTCTCTTCCTGAGGTGCTACCACAGAAGTCAATTTCCTTTTTCCAGGAAGAGGGGGGAACGCTCACCACAAAAAAAGGATTTTTTTCTAAAAGAGAGAAGGTATAGCGAGAAGGCCGAACTAAAACGGTAATTATTGGCCTTCCCCATACTATTCCTATCTCCAACCAACCGATGGTCATCACATTAGGACGGAGATCCTCCTTATTCTGGGAAATAAGGAAAACTCCTCCCAGATTTTCCAGAGTTTGTAAAGCTATTTTTCCAGCTTCTAACCAGTTAACTTTTCGAAAAGACAAAGTTTCACCTCCTATGATAATTTATATTATAATAAGGTAGGAACAGGAGAAGGTCAATGCGAATAATTAAACCTTTTGATCCCTGGCAGGGGAAGTGGTGTAGTTGTCCTGCCAAATATACTCTGAATCCCTACACTGGTTGCGCTCATCATTGCCTTTATTGTTATACTACTTCTTTTATTCCCCGGCCTTTCGAGGTGCGAGAAAAACCCCATATCTTAAAAAAAATAGAAAAAGATTTGGAAGAGATAGATTATTCTCGATACCTCTCTCTTTCCAACTCCTCTGACCCCTATCCCCCAGAGGAAGAAAAACGAAAACTTACCCGGGAGATTCTCGAGCTATGTCGGGAAAAAGGTCTTCCCGTTCTTATTCTCACTAAATCCACGTTGGTTACCCGGGATATAGATATCCTGAAAACCATGAGAGCAGCAGTAAGTATTACTATCACTACTTTTAACTCCTCTACCGCCCGCTTTTTAGAAGAAGGCGCCCCCTCTCCTCAAAAGCGGGCTCAGGCTTTAATCAAACTTCACGAGGCCGGCATTCCCACTATATTGAGGATTGATCCCCTGATTCCCGGAATCAATGACGAACCGGAAGAGTGGAAAGAAATATTATCTCTTCTTTCTTCCCATTTAAACCAGGTAGTTGTCTCCACCTTTAAACCTCGACCTGATTCCTGGAAAAGAATGACTGCTACCTTTCCCTCCCTGCAAAAAACCGAGAACTGGTATACCAGAAAAAGAGGAAACAGTCTTTATTTGGAAGACCACCGAAGAATAAAATTATTGGAGGAAGCGAGAGCTGTCGTCCATTCTTTCTCCCTTCCCTTTTCTTCCTGTCGGGAGGGATTAGCCACCTGGAATGATTTACCCTGCGATGGAAGTGGTTTTATCATCGATTAATCCAGATAATAAATAATTAGTCTCCACTATCTTAGAGCTTAAATTTACTCCGTAGTGTCATCCCCAGTTGGGGGGGTTCTGTAAGATCCGCTCACCCTATTTGTCCTCCATATCCTTCTCCTTCCGATCTTTAAATAAAAAAGCCAAAAACATCGATCTGGAGTTTATAATCTTGTTTTTATCTCCCTTTTTACTTATTATACTTACTAAAGATCATAATGAGGAGGAAATTTATGGATTTTTCAGCTATCCGTTTCTTTATTTTAGATATGGATGGTACCTTTTACTTAGGAGAACAGCTTCTTCCCGGTGCCCAGGAATTTATAAAAAACATCTCTGAACAAGGCAAAGATTTTTGTTTCTTGACCAATAATTCTTCTCACAATTCTACCTTTTACACTCAAAAATTGAGAAGAATGGGATTCCAGGATTTCCCTTCCCATAAAATAATTACCTCTTCCCAGGCTACCATTTTTTATCTTTCCCAAATGAATCCCCATCCTCGAGTGTATCTTTTAGGTACCCGAGAATTAGAGATTGAATTTTTGCAGGCCAATTTCATTCTAGTACAAAAAGATCCGGACTTTGTGGTTTTAGGATTTGATACTAGCCTGACTTATCAGAAAATAAATCAAGCATGCCAGTTTATAAGAAAAGGAGTCCCCTTTTTTGCTACCCACCCCGACCTGAATTGTCCCACTGAAGAAGGGCCAGTAATAGATGCCGGGTCTTTCATAAAAGCCATAGAAGCATCTACCGGTCAGTTCCCCAAAGTGTTTGGTAAGCCTTATCCAGAAATGATAGAATATATTTTGCAAAGGACTAAAACTAAAAAGGAAGAAGTAGCCATCATTGGAGATCGTCTCTACACCGACATTGCTATGGGAAAAAAAGCAGGGATTACCACTATTTTGGTTCTCACTGGAGAGACAAAAGAAGAAGATATAAAAAATTCTCCCTGGCAGCCAGATTTTGTCTTTACTTCCTTAGAAGAAATAAATAACTATCTCAAGTAAGGAGAAAAAAATGTCCAATAAACTTTTCTTTTTTGCCGAAGCCACCACCTTTGCTTGTAAATGTGGGAAAACTCATCATATCCCCACTCAAAAAACTTTACTGGGGAAAGAAGTACTACCTTGCATACCTCAAGTATTATCAGAACTTAATTTAGGGAAAAAACTCCTGCTCCTCTTTGACCATAATACCTATGAGGCAGCAGGGAGGGAAACGGAAAATATTCTAAAACGGGCAAGCTTTGAAGTGATACCAGTCTTGTTGGAAAAGCCTCCGGAGTTAGAGTACTTAGAACCTGACGAGAGGGCCCGAGAACATATTGGCTCTTTTCTTTTCCACGAACCTGATTTTATATTGGCGGTAGGCTCAGGAGTGATAAATGATTTAGCTAAATTTGTAGCTCATCGGATACAGATTCCTTATGCCGTAGTGGCTACTGCTCCTTCTATGGATGGATATTCCTCTCCCGGAGCTCCCATGTTAGTGGGAGGGTATAAAATAACCTACGATGCCACTCCTCCTTGCGCTATTTTCATGGATCTGGAAGTTCTATCTCGAGCTCCTCTTCCTTTAATTCAAGCTGGTTTCTCTGACCTGGTGGGTAAAATCACTGCCAATGCTGACTGGACGATGAGAAATATTTTACAAGGAGAATATTTCTGCGAATATACCTGGGAATTGGTAAAAGGAGCCATGGAAATATTAAGAGAAAATGCAGAGGAAATAGGGAAAAGAAAGGAGGAAGCTATCTATGCTCTGGCGGTGGCGCTCCTTAACTCCGGCTTCAGTATGACTATGGTGGGAGACTCTCGCCCTGCATCAGGCGCAGAACACCTAGTTGCTCATTACCTTGAGATAATGGCTCTCCATCGGAAAATGAATCCCTCTCTTCATGGCTTGAGAGTGGGAGGAGCAACGGTTATCGTTAAGAAAATGTATGATCGATTTTTACAAGAACTGGAAGAAATAGACTGGAAGAAGAGCGAAAACTATTCTTTTACAAGCCAGGAAGAAGAGCTAAAAATTCACTTTGGTCCGCTGTTTCCCTTTATAGAAAAAGATGCTCAAGAAAAGCTAAAATGGGACAGAGAAGAAATGAAAATAGCCAATCCTTCCCTTTTATACCGTCAACTCCAGGATAAATTATCAGTCATCCCCGATCCAGCTTCGGTATTACGACGAGCTCAAGCTCCTCAAACTTTGGAAGAATTAGGTTTCTCAAAAAAAATGATTAGAGAAGCCTTACTTTTTTCCCGTTTCATACGAAAAAGAGTAACCATCCTTGACCTCTTAGGAAAAGCAGGACTTTTAAAAGAATATGTCGATTACGCCCTGTCCTGATGGTTATTGTAGGTAACTATAAATCACGGAGGCCATATTCTGCTTCCTTTTTTCCCGTGGGAAATCCGGGAAGGAGACTACCACAGAAAGCGAGAGCACGACCACGGCGAAGTAAAAAGCGTAGCAAAACGAGATCGCCACACTGAGGGAAGCACTTTCCTCCCTCAGTTGTTTTTCCATCTTTTTGTATTTTATCTAGCTGTCATAAACTGTTTGCTTTTCTTTTCTCAGTGGGTTTTTTCTTTTTATTTAAAGTCTTTGTTTTGTCTTTGGGGGCCATGCCATAGGGGGTTCTCTCTACGGTTCTAAACCCCTATAGAGGCTTCAGAGGTGGGCTAAAAATGGTTTAAAGATTGCCAGGTGACAGCGTCACGTGCGGGAATACACCGCGCTCGTGATAACAGAATAAGGGGCATGACACCCTTATAGTTTGCCGCAGGCCATCCGCTACCTGCGTACCAGGAAAGAGGAAGCCCCTCACAATAGCCCAAAAAGGAGCCCCTCGTAAAAAAGAAGAGGGGTTATAAGA
>JAKPIQ010000207.1 GCA_029549715.1 Candidatus Atribacteria bacterium
TTCCTCCTTATTGTCTCCTTTCTTTCCTTTTCCCTGAACTCATTTCCTCCCTCAACTCCTCTTTCTTTTCCCCTCTCCCTCGACGGGAGAGGGGAAAAGATGAAGGTGTCTTTTCCTCAAAAATCCCCCTCCCTTTCCCACCCTGCCAAATCATTGATTTGGCAGGGAACCCGGGCACTCCCTCCCGCGAGAGGTGGGAGAAGGAAAAGAAGAAGCTCTCCTTTGTGTCCGTCATTCCTGAATGTCTTTATCAGGAATCTAAATAAGAGAAGAGGGAAACCTCTATGGCTCCCTTTCTGTCTCCGCGAAGACTTCCTTTCCTGTCACCGCGAGCACGGCGAAATACGCCGTGCGTGGCGGTCTCTTTATTGAATTACTTCAAGAAATAAAAACGAGATTGCCACAGACAATAAGGGGGCTTTGCCCCCTTATAAACCCCCGGGAAAAGCAGAAAAAATAAATACGAAGGGCAAAAAAAACTAAAAAGCAAAAAACCACTGAGGAAGGAAGAGCATCTTCCTCAGTGCTCGCAATGACCATTTGAGGAGATTGCCTTTTCTTTTCCGTCATCGCAAGCAGGGACAGCCTACGGCGTAGGCTTTAAAGGCAAAATAGATGGAAAAGCTAAAAATCAATAACGCTGGGAAAAACACCCCAGCGGCGTGGCGATCTCTCCTTCCTTTAACCCCTCACAAATTTTTAAAAAGCAAGTTACATCAGAGGTTAAAAGCTTGGGATCACTACGCCGCACAAGAAACGAGACTCGTGATGACAGCCTGAAGGGATTGCCCCACAGGAATATGTGATATTGAATCCGCCATGACAGATTCTCAGCAGCTCTCTTTACTGGAAATCTTTCCAGTGTTAATATTCAATAACTGAAATTAAAACGTAAAGTTAGTAACCATCCACTATTTTCATGAGGAGGAAATTTATGTTTAAATCAAAGTTGATTTCAGCAGCGTTTTTTCCTGTGGTGACCTTAATGATTGTATTTTCTACTCCTCGAGTTACTCTGGCTAATCAATCTATTAATCTTTCAGTTAACGGTCAAGAAATAACCCCTGACGCGGCACCTCAAATCATCAACGGAAGAGTTATGGTTCCTGTAAGATGGGTGGCTGAGGCGCTGGAGGCTAAAGTACACTGGAGTGAGGAAACCAAAACGGTAGAGATTTTTACCGGAAATTGGCTTTCTCAACTGGAGAAAGCGCTCCACCAGGCCGAAGAAGAGTTTGCTATGGCGCCTGATACGAGGGGAGAAATAAAAAGACTATGGAAAGTGAGAGACAGCTACATCTTGCTGGAAGATGTGTGGTATATGGACTACAATTATTGGCTTTGTAATACCCAGACAGGGCAAAAAGAGTGGATTGTTCCCTTTGTGGAGAATGCCAGGATGGAAAAAATTGAGGACAACGAGATTGTTTTCATCGCCAAAGGAGGCGCCGATACCGGTGACTATGATTTCCCATATATTCTCCGTTATAATCTGGAAAAGAAGGGCTTATCCCGCACACAGATGTATTTGCAACGTGATGTAATTTTTGGAACTCTCGGCTCCTGGGGCCTTCTCCTGGAGGAAGTCTGCTCAGAAGGGGAAGATATAATCATCAACTTCAAAGTTGCCCCCCACCAGATATTAGCAGGAGGGTTCAAAAAACCTCTGACCATTGTTGATTACCAGAGAGATTTCATTTCTATGCGCATTTATGGCGTTACTCCCCAGAGTCATCATAACCAGGTCCTTGAGCCTGACCATCCTTTAATTAAAAAGGTAGAGTGGAGGGTATTATCACCTGATGAGCCAGTGAAAAACTCAGCACTCTTGCAGATAGATTTCCCCTACGGCGCTGCTTTAGAAAACGTAAACCTTAGCCGGCCTTCCTTAGAAGTAAAAATCTATATCAGGGAAGCGGTAGCTTACAATATTAATAGCAAAACGGAGGATGATCGCCTTACCTACATCATTAAACTTGACCCGTTGCTAACCTCCCCGGAAAATAATTGACATAGCCAACCGTAAAGCTCCAGAGGTTACCAAATCTCTTCTCTCCAATAGAGATTGTTCCATACTCAGGTTTAACTGGGTCGCCCCTATAAGATTGTATCAGCTACAGATACAATAGGTAGGTTTTCTTCATCTCCTCTTTTGCTACATTTAGACCAAAACAAGTCCTTTAAAAGGCTTTAGAGATTAGGGAAACCCCCAAAGAGGAGAAGCTGTTAAATAAAGGATTACAAACGATCTGAGCTATTTTCCTCGAGTTGAAGAAGAAGGAGAAGAATCTCCACCAGTTGGGGGTCAAACTGAGTGCCAGCACTTCGCTTCAATTCGGCGATAATTTCCTCTTGAGACATTGCTTTTTTATAAGGTCGGCCATACCGCATCGCCTCATACGCGTCAGCGAGAGCAATAATACGGGCTAAAAGAGGAATTTCCTCTTTCTTTAATCCTCGGGGATAGCCACTACCATCCCACCACTCGTGGTGTGACCAGACTTCTTCGGCTACATGGACAAATTCTGGGGTGGCGCGAACTATGCGGTATCCATATTCAGGGTGTCTCTTCATCAACTCCCATTCCTCTGGAAGAAGAGGACCTGGTTTTTTCAAAATTTCTTCCGGAAGAGTTATTTTCCCAATATCGTGCAACATGATGGCTAACTTCAATCGGTTCACTTCCGTGTCGGGAAGCCGGATTCTTTCAGCAATGGCCAGTCCCACCTTTTGCACACGCTGGGTGTGAAGTTGAGTTTCATAGCTTTTGGCCTCTAACGTCTTGAGTAAAGCATCAACGATGGCGCTGCGGGAACTTCTGGTTTCGGCCAGTTTCTGCCGGTACATTTCATCCTCGGCCCTTCGGAGAACTTCAGTAAGACTTTCTTCTCCCCTTTCCTTAGTGGCAAGACCCAAAGCCAAAGAAAGAGGCACTTCCTCTACAAATACCCCTTTTGCTTTGCTCCTTATTCTCTGACAGACTTCTTGAGCCTCCTCCGGGGAGGTTTCTGGTAGAAGTATAACGAACTCATCACCCCCAAAACGGGCTATAAGATCTTGTTCCCGGCAGGAAGCTTTCAAAACCTGTGCCGCAGATCGCAGGAGTTCATCACCACGCTCATGTCCGTAAGTATCGTTGACCAGTTTTAACCCATTGACATCTACCATGACGATACTTATAGGAAGCTGTGTTGCAGTATCTAGTCTCTCTATCTCTTTCTCCAGGAAATTTCGATTATACACACCAGTCAGTTTATCATGGAAGTTCAGATAGCGAAGTTCTTCTTCCATCTTTCGGCTTTTGGTGATATCGATACCCGCACTGAGAACTGCTACAATGCGCCCTTCATCGTCTCTCAGGAGAGCATTATGCCAGGCAATCAGTCTTTCCTCTCCACTCCGGGTCACAACAGGGTTTTCGATGTATCCCACCGTTTCATTTTCTCCAGCCACCAACCGGGCAAAAGTATTCTTCAGCTCCTCCTGTACTCGAGTCGGGACGCAGGCATCAAACCAGTTCTTTCCCACTATTTCTTCTTGAGCATATCCCAGAATTTCTGCCCCTTTGCGGTTTAGCAAGGTCACCTCAGCCTGAGGATTGAGAATGAGGAAAATAACATCGGCGGTATCCAGGTATTTCTGGGCTAAGTCGCGTTCTTTCCGAAGTTCTCGCTCTACCTCCTTATACTTGGTGATATCGATGGAGTAATGAAGATATATATCGCTACCCAGAGGAACCCACCCGGTTTCCAGAATTCTTCCCTTAAGCTCTACTTCTTCCACTATGGCCTCCTGGCGCTCGAGAGCCTCATCTCCCTTGCAATAAAGGCAACGGGCACCAGAGGGAAGGACACCACTTTTTTCAAACTCTAACTTTTGAGATGCAGAGAGGGTGTCTGTCCCATGGAAAGAAAACCAGCATATATCTCCCACTTTTGATCCTGCAGAGACTTCTGTAGCCTTGTTTTGAGCCAGAATGCGCCGCTCCCGATTGATAAGAGAGGCAGGATAGGGAATACCATCCAGCAGTTTCTGGTAAAATTCCTCAACCCGCTTGAGGTCTGTAATATCGCGACTAACTCCCACTACTTCTTCAATGAAGCCTTCTTCATTTTTGAGGGGAGAAAGAGAGGTCTGGAAATATCGCCGCTCACCATCCACCACAATTGACCATTCATACACCACCGATTCACCCTGGAGAGCCTTTTCGTTGGCTTCCCGGTGAACCAGAGAATCTTCTTCACCAAAAATATCCTGAACACTTTTCCCTAAGAAATCCTCGGGAGCAAAATGATACCGCTCCAGCCATTGACCGTAGATTCCGGTACAGCGCTGTGCTTTATCCAGGGTAAAGATGATATCTTGAACTGAAGAGAGGATGGTTCGATAGCGCTTTTCATGCCTCTCGAGCTCCTGCGTCAATAGATGTTCATTCATTGCATCTGGCAAAGTCATCACCCCTGGATATTTTCTTGAGGACCACAAGAGGAGCTGGTTGAACTGGTAGTCCAGCATTCGGTCTCTCTAGAAACGAGCACCATACCACCGGTAAATTTATCAGACATTTCCCTTTCCCAAACTTGCTCTATCAGATTAAGAACTCTCTCGAGTGTGA
>JAKPIQ010000155.1 GCA_029549715.1 Candidatus Atribacteria bacterium
CCACTATGCTGAGTCTCCCTCTGATATCTTTTCAGATGAAGCGATAAAGGAGATTTTCCGCTATTCAGCTGGTAGTGCCCGATTGATTAACAAAGCCTGTACCCATTGTTTGATGTATGGAGAACAACATCAGAAAAAGATTATTGATGACCATATAGTTAGGTATGTGATAGAAAAAGAACTCCTGTAAGTTGACTTTGAGGACTGAGGTATTCTCAGGGAAGAGTATCTCAGTCCTTTCTTATTCTTGGACACAGCATCTAGCAGTTAGAGGACATTTTATCCTGGCAATTGCAGGACAAAATAGCCTGGTAGAAACAGACAGATGAGAAGATAAGAGTTTAGTGCGGAATAGCTCTTCCCTTCTTCATAATCATACTCAACCAGGGCTCTCTATCTTCCATTTTTCTTTCAGCCAATCAAAAATCCTTCCAGTATTTGATTCAACTCCTATCTTGCGCTTACTCTTTAGTGTTCTCTCTGAGTGGATGTCCTCCTTTCTGGAGAATTTTCTATCAAATTTACTTTGCCACAAAGGCCATCCACTTTTTTATTTTTACGAGGTTCAGGACATAGCTCTATCTCTAAGTAAAACTAACAAGGGATATCTATAAGTAATTGACTTTCTTTTATCCTTGGCAAATGCCAAGCAACTTCAAAAATAGTATGTGTCTGGAGTTTTAAAATCTTAATTAGGCAGTAATTTGTGATATAATAACGCTCAAATATTATTGATACTATTGTTAGGGGATTGTCATGCTGGGCATTGATTTGGGTGCTTATTCTGCAAAATTTTGTCTGACCCGGAGAAAGAAAGAGACTTTTGAGCTACTTTGGTTGGGAGAGATGCGTCTTCCTTCTTATTCGATAGTGGGAGGGGAGATTAAAGATAAAAATAGTTTGGCAGACAATTTGCAACAATTCCTAAGGAGAAATCATCTCCCCCGGGAAGTAGTGGTGTCTTTTTACCACCCCCGAATGGTGGTACAGAATATATCTCTTCCCGAGATGCCCGATGAGGAGTTAGAAAATGCTCTGCGGTGGGAGGCAAGTTCTATCATCACTGGAGAGGATAGCTTTCAAGTTGGATGGCAAACCATAGAAAAAAAGGAGGGGCAACAAAAAATTCTTTTTGCTGCTTCTCCTTCTTGGATAGTAGAAGAATATCTGGACGTTTTTCGCCGGGCTCGTCTTGAGGTAGAAGCGCTTGAACCTCAAGTATTGAGCTTAATACGAGGTTTTTTGAGCTTATATCCTGATTTAGTTGATTCTACCTTTTCAGTGGTCGATCTGGGATTTACCAAAGGAGGTATTTTGTACTTTTCTGCCGGAGAACTGGTGTTTTCCCGATATTTTAATTGGGGCTTAGGTAAAGTGGGGAATTATTTGGAGGAAAAATTTAGACTTTTGCCGATAGAAATAATAGAGCTTTTTAACCGAAGTACCAAGGAGGATATTCCCTACCAGATGGAAGAAGCGCTTGCTGAGGTAAGTAAAGATTTGGTAATGGAGCTTAGAAGGTCTCTTACCTTTTTGCACTCGGAGTTTGACTCCTCTTCCGATCAAAAGCTTTTTTTGAGTGGGGGGGGCGCAGAAATTCCCTTTCTCCGCCAAATTTTAATTGAAAACCTTCCCCTGAGTGTAGGAAGGATCCCTCCTCTGATGGTAGAAGGGGAAGAATTTTCGGGTTCGGTTTATATGGGTGCCTTGGGGGCGTCATTGTGGAGTTAAAGTCAGTTTATCCGGTTAAAATTAACCTTTTACCTCGTCAGTATATAATCAAAAGGACTCCCAACTGGGTACGGTTATTATTCATAGTGGTCCTCATTTTTTTCTCCTTTCTCTTCTTTTTCTTTTACGTTAATCTCGATATTAAAACTTTGTCTTTAGAGAGCGACATAGAATCTCTGGAGCTAAGGTTAGTCAATCTCCGGGAGAGAGAAAAGAGGATGGAGGAAGTGCAAGCTCAGATAGATGTGGTAGAAGAGAGAGTAGGTACTCTCAAGTATCTGATTCAGAGTGAGCCAGATTGGCTGAGAATTATGTACACTATGGGGGAATGTATGCCTCGAGACCTTCACTGGGATAAAGCCAGCTTTGCCTCCTCTTCTTTTAGCTGTCAGGGACAGGTTTATAGTATCTTTAGTTTGGCTCAATTTATTCGGTCCTTAGAACAATATAGAGATCTCTTTTCCCAGATTGATTTTGACTCTTTAACTCTGGGGGAAGAGGGAGTTTACCATTTTGAGCTGTCAGGGAAGGCGAGAGTCCCGTGAGCCGAGAAGGAAATTGGCCAATTTTTCTTTTAATTTGGGCAGGATTGCTGATAGGATTTTTTTATCTGATTCTAAACCCCGGAGTAGAGAAACTAGAGAGTTTAAGAGAAGAGAAACAAAATCTGGAAGCGCAGGTTATTACTCTGGAGAGGAAAGTGAGAAATTTAGAACAACTGGAGAAAAGATTAACCGAGCTCCGCTTGGCTGCTTCACTTCTTGAAGAACGGCTACCAGAAGAAAAGGAAATCTCCAATCTCCTTCTAGTGATTGAAGATTCTGCTCTGCGCTCCGGGGTGGAAGTCCGGTCCTTAGTACCTCAACCTCTGGCAAGAAAAGAAGATTCTCACCAATCAGACTCTGGTTATCAGGAAGTACCTTTTAAAGGTTCTTTTTTAAGTGATTATCACGGGTTTCTCTTTTTTCTAAACTATCTCCGCCAGTCTCCTCGTTTGATTCAGGTAAAGAATTTTGACTTAGAAGAAGATAAAAACGGCAACTTATCTATTGCGGTAGGGCTTTCTACTTATGTTTTTTCTCGAGGGAAGGTAGAATGAGGAGTCGAGATTTTTACTGTACGCTGCTTCTGGTAGTAAGCCTGGGTTTCCTTGCCTTTTTAAGTTTCAATTTTGGGAAGGCGTTGAGCTTTCAAGAAGAAAGTAGCCCCCTGGCCTTGCCTGTTTCTCCTTCTTCGACTTCTTCTCCAGGTTTGGAAGAAATCGAAGAGCAAGGGCTGTTTCTTGTTAGCTACCCGGAGGGTGATTTAGTGAGCTTTCGGGATCTGTTCCACCCGGCGATTCCAATTGCTGAAGAGATAGAAGAAGGGATGGTAGCAGTTTTGCCCGAAGAATACGGGGAGGAGGTGGTTTATGTCCCTCCTCAAGAATTTGTTTCACCTCAAGAAGAAGTAGAAGAGGAGTCTCTTCCACCCGTTCATCTGCAGGGAGTGGTGGTGTCTGATTCCCGGCAGGCAGTGATAGTAGAAGTAGGAGGGAAAATTCAGATTTTGACCAATGAAAAAAACTTGTCATCCAACATAAAATTAGTTAAAGTAGAGG
>JAKPIQ010000014.1 GCA_029549715.1 Candidatus Atribacteria bacterium
TCTTCCCAGGGGTCAGGCTGAAGTCTCTTGAGGCTTAAAGATATTTCTTCTTTTTCTGGATCAAAAGCGATAACCTTAACCTCTATTTCTTCACCCCTGTGGAATAGTTCTTCTAAATCATCGTTAGTCTTTCTCCAGGAAACCTCCGAAATATGCAGGAGACCATCAACCCCTCCCAAATCTATAAATACTCCAAAATTAGTGATGTTTCTTACTGTTCCCGTTCTTATCTGCCCTATTTCCAGGGAATCAAATAATTCCTTTTTCTGGCGCTCTTTTTCTTCCTCCAAAACTGCTTTTCTGGAAACCACCACATTTTTTGCCTTCCTATCAGCTTCAATTATTTTAACTGAAATGGTTTTATCTATAAACTCGTCCAGATTTTTAGGAGCAATATCAACACAAGAGGCGGGTAAAAAGGCATTAACTCCTACGTCTACAATAAGGCCGCCTTTTACTCTCTTTTTAACCTTAGCAGTTAATGTTTTGTTCTGAATTTGACTTTCCTCTATATCTATCCAAGCTCCCTGGTAACGAGCTTGCTCCCGGGAGAGCCAAACATAGCCCTGTTCATCAATATTGGTAACTACTACCCAGGCTTCGTCCCCTTCTTCCAGCTGATTTTCCACCACCTCTTCTTTGCCCACCATTTTTTCCCGCAAAGGTAGCAACCCTTCTGACTTAGAATTTATATTAACAAAATAATTCTCTTCTCCTTTTTTGACTACTTTGCCTTTAATGAGGTCGCCGGGTCGGGCTATGCGGATTTCACCTAAATCTTCGGGGGTTAACTCTACTTTCTCACCATTTTCCACGCTAAACAACTCCTTCCTCCGTTCCATTTACCATAAATGGTCCCGCTTTGCCGTGTGCCAACCGCTTTGATCCTCGTCCTCAAAAAGGTGGGTGCCCTCCCGGTTAAACCACGGTTCAGCCAGCGATCAGGCTCCCAAGACAAGGGTGTTGGTTCAAAGCCTCCTCTGACATCACCAACAAAGCAGGACCATACCTAACTTCCACTCCATTAGAATAATAGCACAAAACAATGTTCTTTTCAACAAAGCCAATCTGAGAATTGTACCCCTCCTGCTGCGAGTATTCCTATTAACCAAAAGTTAAGCTTTTTCCCCAAAGCAAGAACCTTAGAGCCTCTGATATGCATTGCTTATCCCACTCCTTGGCCCAATCTTTCTCCAATTTTATTCTAGAGAGCTTTAGAGATAAATTTTCCAACCTCAGCTTTCTTTATCATCTCCATCGGCCTTAATGTAGAGGCAGCAAGTACCCTGTAGCATACCATGCCTCTAAAATAACACCTGCTTCTGGCTGACTGGTTTATTTGCTGATAAAATCTCCATATCGGGTATAATAGTACCAAAAGCGCTAAGAAGAGAGAAAATAATACCGATAGCCAGAATAGCTCTGACTAGCTCTTTGCTTTTTATAAAACTCTGAAGGAGGTGTTGAAAAATAGCGTTTTTTCTGCTGTGATTTAAAATGGAAGAACTGAGAAAAACCCCCTT
>JAKPIQ010000018.1 GCA_029549715.1 Candidatus Atribacteria bacterium
TTTTTTGCCGTTTATCTCAAAAATGAAACTCTCACCTTCACCATCATTTTCTCTTATTACCCGTGCTGTTCTGAGCCCCACTCTCTTTTTTTCGGTATATATTTCTTCTCCATTTTTGAGCAATTTGAATTCTGCGGAGTAAAGATAACTTTCTCCTAAGCCATTGGGATACCATAGCTTTATATCTTTTATCTGTTTTTTCCCTTCAAATTTAAATTTTTCGACATCGCGGCTTACTGGAAGGCTGTCTATTTTCTGGCCGTCTAAGATAATTTCTACCTGGTAGACATCAACTTCATCTTCTATACAATCAACATAGCCAGAAAAAACCACAGTTCCATCTAAATCTTCAAGATATACTGTAGAACCATAAATCCGGGCATCAGGATAACACTCCAGGTAAACGTTTCTGTATATACCGCTGGTGGCAATTCTTGCCCCCCAGTCCCATCCGTAGGAATATTGGGCTTTTCTTATATATACTCGAGCTGTTTCGAAAGCAGCATGCAGTTTTCCATGGTTTTTTTCTAAGGCTTCTGGTATCTTCAGAGGAGAATCTATTTTTATTTTAAGGAAATTTTCTCCCTCCCTGATGTATTCTTTCACAGGAAATCTATATTCGATAAACATATTTTCGGTCTTCCCCGCGAATTCTCCGTTCACATATACCTGAGAAAGAGTATCCACCCCTTCTAACACCAGATCGTAGTGGGACTTCGAGTCTAATTTATCTAGGTAGAAAGTTCTCTCATAAATCCAGGACTTCTCTTCTAATCTTCTAAACAGCTTCTCATTTGTTCCCACATAAGGATGGGGCATAAGATTCAAATTTACGAGATCTCCTTGTACTGTGCCTGGGACATTACCTTCGAAATCAAATTCTTTTTCCTCGTCGTAAACTCTCCATTCTCCGTTTAAAGAAATTTTCAAGAAACTCTCCTCCCCTGTATCTGTTTTTGTAAGTTATTTTGGGAATTACTTTCCGCGATTAAAGATATGATCTTAAAATCTCTGCTTTATTGTACCACATCATTTGATTTTGCTGAGGAGAGAAATTGGGATAGCCGGTAACCCAAAGGAAAAACAGGAATGGTTGGGTAAGTGGTTTGCAATGACAGGACAAAAATAGAGGTAGTGTTTCCTTGATAACTGGATTTTGGGGGATAGATTCCCCTGTTGCCCGCAATTTTTGATGTTTAGCCTAGATATTTTTCCTCCCTTTTCTTATAGAATCAATTTTTTTCTTGCCAAGAGGAGACTCTTTTGCTAATATATCCCCTGACTATTAGTCAGGTTCGGAGGTAAAGAAAATGATTGAAGAAGCTATCCAGGAAATTAGAGAGCTGGAGAACCTGAAAGAAAGAGAGGTAAATAGTGCTGAGCTGGAAGCAGCCAGGATTATTGCCCAAGTGGAAGATCAGATAGCGGAAATGAGAAAGAAAGTTATGCAAGAGGTGGAAGAAAAAACTCAAGTCCTGAGAAGAGAGATGATTAAGGAGGCAGAAAGGGAAGCGGAAAAGATAGAAGAAGAGTTTCGCCGTCAAGCTAAAGAGATAGAAAGTACTGCTTCCTCTCGAATGGAGAGCATCGTTTCTCAATTCTTAGAAGAGGTCTGGGAAGAATATGGCAATTAGTGAAATGGAAAAGGTGGGTATTGTTGCCCATCGTTCCCTGCGAGAAAAGATTTTTGATCAGCTGCAAGAGCTGGAAGTTATGGAAATAGCAGAAGATGAAAAAGATTTGTTCGAGGAGTTTCCTGCCTCTTCTCCAGAATTAGAAGAGGTAGAGCGCCGATTGGGAGAATTGAGTTATTGTTTAAACTTTATCGATAGGTATCGTCCTGAAAAGCCAGGAATTCTTCAATCCTTTTTTCCCTCTCCTATTTATGTGAGCAAAGAGGATTTTTTGAGTTTCAGTTTTAATTATATTCCGATTTATAATACTTTTCTTAGCTGGGAAGAAAGGCTTAAAGACATCCGTAGTAACCTGAATCGGTTAAGTTCTAACCTGGAGTTTATGGAAAGAATTCAATCGGTGGAGGTTCCGCTGGAGAACTTACGAGGCACTCTCTATACTCGAAGTTTCCTTTTAGAGTTTCCTCCTAAAAAGAAAGAAGCATTAGAAGAAAAATTAAAAGAAAGAAATTTAGCCTGGTTGGGAGAAGAATTTCCTGGAAAAGGAGGAAATGTTTTATGGTGGGTGGTAATACATAAAAGCGAAGAGGAAGCTATGGGAGAGATTTTAGCTGAACTTTCTATTTCTCCTTTGAGTCTTCCTCAACCTTTTGAGGGTACTCCTCAAGAGATAATAGAAGACCTGGAATACCGGATTGGTGAGCTTCATAAGGAGCAATCGAAAATTATGGAAGAGGCAGCTCTGCAAACTAAGCTTGAGAGAGAGCTTAAAATAGCTTATGATTACTATTTTAGCTTGTGGGAACGGCACCAGAGCGAGACAAAACTTTTAAGAACTAAAGAAACTTGTTATATTAGCGGATGGGTAAAGAAAGAAGACCTGCCCCGTTTAGAGAAAAGCCTTTCTCAAGTAGGTAGAGAGTGGGTTCTCTACCATCGAGAGCCAAAAGAAGGAGAAGATGTGCCCATCAATTTGGAGAATAATGCCTGGGTGAACAATTTTTCGGTTTTAACTCATCTTTATGGGCTTCCTAACTATACCGAAGTTGACCCCACTCCTTCTATGGCTGTATTTTTTTTCTTTTTCTTTGGCATGTGCCTGGGGGATGTAATATATGGTTTGGTATTGGCTCTGGCCGGATTTATTGCTGCTGCTTATCTGGATATTCCTGATTCTACCAAGCTTTTTCTTCGCATGTTGGCCTGGGGAGGAGTGGGCGCTATTTTGGCGGGAACTTTTACCGGTTCCTGGCTGGGAGATCTTTTTGATTATCTTCCTCCATCCCTGTCTTTTTTAACTAATTTGAAAAACAGCTTAGCAGTTGTCGACCCTTTAAATGATCCTCTTACCATGCTCATCTTTTCCTTAGGAGTAGGTATAGTGCAGATTTTAGTGGGTATAATGCTTG
>JAKPIQ010000061.1 GCA_029549715.1 Candidatus Atribacteria bacterium
TCTTCCACGTATTGTAGACATACGGTTTCAGGTTCTATTTCACTCCCCTCCCGGGGTTCTTTTCACCTTTCCCTCACGGTACTAGTTCACTATCGGTTGCCAGGTAGTATTTAGCCTTAGGAGATGGTCCTCCCAGATTCCTACGGAATTTCTCGTGGACCGTAGTACTCGGGAAAGAGAGGAGAGACCAGATCTTTTCGCTTACCGGGCTATCACCATCTCTGGCCAGGCTTTCCAGACCTGTTCAGCTAAGACCTGGTTTGGTAACTCTCTGGCTCCACCCTGGTAGAGCCTCTCTCATCCCTCTACCCCCAAAGAGCAACACCCAGGGGCTATTACACTCTTTGGGTTTAGGCTGTTCCCCTTTCGCTCGCCGCTACTTAGGGAATCGAATTTCTTTCTTTTCCTCGGGGTACTTAGATGTTTCAGTTCCCCCGGTTAGCCTCCCTTACGGGATACTGGAGGTTTGCTCCAGTGGGTTGCCCCATTCGGGAATCTCCGGATCACAGCTTGCTTACAGCTACCCGAAGCTTATCGCAGTTGGCCACGCCCTTCTTCGCCTCCTGGCACCAAGGCATCCACCGTATGCCCTTTCTAACTTGACCGCAAACCTGTAATCATTAACAAACTTGTCATGTTAGCAGGAATATCTCTTGTTTCCACCTTATTTACCTTTCAAGGTACGATGAAGCAAAAACATTATAATATGTTAAAGCATTTTTGGCAAGGGGCAATAAATAAATTCTTGGAACAGGGAAGGAAGATGGTATCCCCTTGGTAGATATTAAAGTCCTTAGAGAAAGAGAGTTGCTCCACATAAAGCGAAAGAAGCAATGCTTGAAAAAGGGGCTATAAATACTCATCATCTATAAAAATAAAGGTCAATCCTGGTATACTTATCTCAGAGGTAAAAAAGCATCAACTGGAAAAGGTGGAGGGTGCTCCTTAATTAATTTTTTTTCCTTCTTTAGGGCCATGTAAAGGACATAAGGTTATCCATTTTGAGCAAATCAATCTGTAGAATCCCGGTATTTTATAGTATTGAGAGTCCCAGGAAAGTTATGAACCAAGATAAAGCAGCTTCACCAATAGCTTTCTCTCCAACACCCTAGTCTTCGTTCGGAAGTAAGGGCTCAACATAACAATAATCAGATAAAATCAAGCAAATTTTATCTGGTGGAGGCGGCGGGAGTCGAACCCGCGTCCGGAACTCGTGAGTTAGAAGAGCCTACGAGTGTAGCCTCTATTTGTGGTTTTCGTGAATTACTTTCCCAGAGGCAGGAAAGCAACTCACTATCTCGGTATTTACACTTCTGGTACCCGAGAACTCCCAGAAGGTTGCTCACTATTTGACACCTGCTTGAACTCTGTGAGCACCGAGTTCAAGGGTGTGCCGCTTTAATTAAGCAGCAAGTGCCAAATTATCGTTGGCGTTTATGTTTTTACCACCTTTTTTACGAGCCCCGGTGGAGACCTCGACTCGCCTCTTCTAATTCAAGGAGCCCCGTCGAAACCCTGACGCCCCCTTAAACTTTAACCTTAAAATCCCTCCTTAATTTCCTTTCTTCTTCTCTTTCTTGAATTTCCTGCCGCCGGTCGTAAACCTTTTTAGATTTCACCAGTGCTATTTCTACTTTAACTTTTCCTTTATCATTAAAATACATCCGCAGAGGGACAATGGTCATGCCTTTTGCCTCAACTTGCGACCCCCAACGAAGAATCTCTCTCTTGTGGAGAAGAAGCCTTCTCGGCCTCCTAGGGTCATGATTGAACAAATTACCATAATCATAGGGGGCAATGTGCAAGTCGTAAATCCACATTTCCCCTCCCTCTACTCGAGCAAAACTCTGGTCTAAACTCACAGAATGACGACGCAGAGATTTTACCTCAGTACCCTTTAATTCTATCCCTGCTTCTGCTTTTTCTACTATGGTATAAATGTGTCTCGCTTTACGGTTTTCAGCTATAACTTTCATTATTTTGAAAACCCGCCTATCCTCAAAAAATTCCCATTTGAAAATAAGTATAGCATAAATTGATCCTATCAGTTTATTGTTGTCAATTTCAACTTAAATTTTAAAAACAAGTGACCAACACTGAGAAAGAATAAATTTTTTAGCCAAGGGTTGATTAATGGTAAGTAAATAATTAGACTATTTAGGAAACCTTTCTGAAAGAGAGCTATTTATGAAGCATCGAGCCAAAAATTCAAAAATTAAATATGAGCATAGCATGATACCAGGTTTGAGAAACTTCTTAGAAAGAGAGATTGAACCTCTGGAGTTCGTTAAATCCATCTTCCCTGGGGAAATAAAACGCACCAAAGGAACAACATCAGGTCTTGTAGTGCGCTTTAAGTATTCCACTCCTACGGGGGCAAAGCTTTTAGCTCAAAAGTCTTCGGCTGTCCAAGAAATATTTGTAGTAACCACCGAGCCTGAAATTTTGAGAAAGATAATCGTCAGCCAACAGGAAACTAATTAAATGGAACCTTTATATGATTTAGCAGAGGGATAAATAATGAATAATCTAACTATTCCTAACTTAGATACCATCAGAAAATGGATTGATGAATATGCTAAAAGAGTGGCCAACCTTCGAGATGAGAAAGAAAAAGGGGTAGAGCTGCTTTTCCTTCGAGATGCTATTCACGACGGACTATCATACTATCGCTCTCGGGGAGCTTCTCTTGACCCGGAAGAAACTAGGTTAAGCAGTTTCGATGCCCTTTTAGATAAAAATGCTGCTCTTTTTATTAAAATAGTGGGAATAAAAACCCTCAAAAAAGAGAGAGAAAAGGCTTCTCCTCCCCCAGAGAGATGGTGGTGGTGGTTAGATGAAAAGGCGAGGGAGAGAAGGTCTCGTAAAATCAAAAAGACTATCACCACGGTGGGGATAGTAGCCGCCGTTATTGTAGTCCTTTATTTTTTCGTATTTCGTCTCCCTCCTGCAGAGCAAAGCTATTTAGATGCCCTTACTCAAGCAGAAAGGTTAATATACGAAGATAAAATAGAAGAAGCTTTGGAAAGCCTTCAAAAAGCTATAAACATTTTTCCCGACCGTCCCACTCCTTATGTGATGGTGGGCTGTCTAAAAGAAATGATAAAAGAAAGCGAAGAGGCTCAAAAGTTTTTTGCCCAGGCTCAAAACCTTTATCCCAGTGAGGTAGACTTCCTAATAGAAAAAAGTAACTGGTATTTTAAACTTAATCTCTTAGAACAAGCTTACTCTTCGGTTATGGAAGCCCTACAAAAAGACCCGGAAAATCTTGCTGCTCTCAACCTTCTGGGCTCCATTTACGAGGCAGAAAACAAAATCCCTGAAGCTTTAGAAACATACACCAGGGTTTTAGAACTGGCCGAAAAACAGGGGATAGAAACCATGATTCCCATTGCTCGAGTGAAAATTGGCCTATTGCAGCTCCGCCTACCCCTCAGCACCCCTCCTTCTCTTCCTCCCCCAGAAGAACAATAGTTACTCTTTTCGCTCTATAGTTCTCGTTACTACTAAATCTACTCCTTCGCCCAACAAATTTTTCGCTATTACCTCTCCTCTCTTTTGAGGAGCTTCCACTTCCAAAGAACTTAAAAATTTCATAAGCTCAGGAATTTTATCTCGAGGAAAAGGGGAAGAAGTTCGTACTGGCACCCTCGGCCATACTCCATTTTTGATGCGAAGAGTAGTAGTAACCACTCGCCGGGGGTTGGTTATCTCCTCTTTCACATATTTCTCACCCTTTTTACACCCTCCTCTCACCCGGATGCGATCATCACTCTTTGTCACCGATAAACTACAGCCTAAAGGACAAACAATACAAATAAGTTCAAGAAATTCCCTGGATTTCTGTTCCTTTAATTTCAACCTTAATCTCTCCTTTTTCCTGTGGCCAAGGTATTTGTGCAAGGTCCAACTTTATCATTTCACTGGGTCGGCAAATCGATATCTTCTTCTGGTAAAATATTTTCTCTCTCTCCCAAAAAGATACCGTCACTCCCTTCATGCTCTTTTGTGGCCGAATAAACAAAAAACCGTCTTTCCCTTCTCTTATCCGCTGGGGGATAACTGTGTGTACCCCTTCCCCTGCTCGTAAGATGTGTTTCTCCTGAGGAGGCCGGGCAAGAACTGCTGCCCGACCAGCTCTTTCTGCTACCAAAGTAACATAATCTACAAGATCAAAAACAGAAGCTACATTACCACAGGCAAAAAAACCTTCTAAATCGGTAGAAAAATCTTCGTCTACCCAGGGACCTCCGGTCTGAGGAGAAAGAGGGATTTTTGCCTGACGAGAAAGCTCATTTTCCGGGATTAGCCCCACAGATAGCAAAAGAGTATCACATTCCACTTCCCTCTCCCCCCCTGAGAGAGGATTTCCCTCCTCATCTACTTCACTAATCACCACCGCCTCCACTCTTTCTTTACCTCTTACTTCAGTTACCGTATGAGAAAAAAGAAGAGGAATATTGAAATCTTGAATACACTGAACATAATTGCGAACCAGACCACTCAATGAGTTCTTTATCTCCACCACCATTTTTACCCGTGCTCCCTCTAAAGTAAGACGGCGAGCCATAATGAGACCGATGTCTCCTGAACCTAAAATCACTATATCCTTACCTGGTAAATAACCGGCAATGTTTACGAGATATTGGGCTAATCCAGCGGTAAAAATTCCTGCCGGACGATAGCCAGGAATCTGCAACATCCCCCGAGTTCTTTCCCGACAACCCATACTCAAGATGATCGAATTAGCTTTTATCTCCCAGGCTCCCTGCGGGTTTACCGCCTTAACTATCCGCTCCGGGGTTAGCTCTAAAGCGGCAGTATCAGTCATCGCCTCTACACCTGTTCTATTTAAATTTTCTATAAATATCTCTGCATACTCGGGTCCGGTAAGCTCCTCTCCCCATATTTGTAA
Organism: Candidatus Atribacteria bacterium; assembly: GCA_029549715.1. Classification (GTDB taxonomy): domain Bacteria; phylum Atribacterota; class Atribacteria; order Atribacterales; family Caldatribacteriaceae; genus Sordicultor. Next base: position 4,916 of record JAKPIQ010000061.1, read on the forward strand.
GCCAAAACCGGGATGAATACACTGAGGAAGAATCCCTCCCAGATATTCATTTCTCTCCAGAAGAAAAACTGATTTTGCTCCTGCTTCCCAGGAAGACAAAGCAGCAGCCATACCGGCTGGTCCTCCTCCTATTACTACAACATCTCCTCTAATAGAGCGAGGCACCGCTTCTCACCTCTTTGGTTTCTTCGCCTAAGTAAAAAGAGTTTCTCCCTGATTTGACAATTCTTCTTTCTTCTAAGCCTAATGTTTCTGCCATTAAAAATGGCAAACGCATACCGCAAAATCCCCCCTGGCATCTTCCCATCATCACTCGAACCCTTCTTTTCAAACCATCCAGAGTAGAAGCCCCCGGAGAAGATAAAAGAGCATGTTTAACTTCCGCTACGGTTACTTCCTCGCAGCGACAGACTATTTTTCCCCAGTTATCATCTTCTTGAATAAGTCTTTCCCGCTCCTCCCAGGGGAGCTTTCGAAAAACAGGAAAAGAAGAGCGAATAACAAAATCGCTTCTTTCTCTTAGTTTTAGTCCTCTTTTATGAAGCAAATCTCCCACGTATTCTGCTATACCAAAAGAAGCAGTAAGCCCCGGAGATTCGATACCCACAAGATGAAGTAAAGAAGGAAAACGAGAGGAGAAAAAAATATGGAAATCTCGATCTGGCAAAGTAGGACGCAATCCAGAAAAAGTGGCGATAGTTTGAGAAACAGGAAGGGAAGGAATCAGTTTTTTCCCTCCCTCTTCCACTTCCTTTAATCCCTCTTTGGTGGTGGAAGTGTCTTCATCCTCCGCCGGCTCAAGGTTAGGCCCTACCAAAATATTACCATCAGTAGTAGGAGAAACCAAAATTCCCTTGGTCTCCCCTACCGGAACAGGATAAAGAACATGGTGAACCAAACCTCTGCATTCTCGATCCAACACCAGGTATTCTCCCCGCAGAGGTCGAAGAGAAGGGATATTATCTCCGCTTTTTTGGGCTAGATAAGAAGAAGAAAGTCCTGCACAATTTACTACCCACCGAGATAGATATTTTCCATTCTCAGTGAGCACTCCTACAATGCTTTTCTCCTCTTCAAAACCAACGACCTCTTGACCCAAAATAAAATGTACTCCATTGAGAAAAGCACTCTCGGCTAAAGCTATGTTAAGTTCAAAAGGAGAAGCTACCCGAGTTTCGGGATCATAATAAGCAGCAAAGATTTTATCACTTATCATTGGCTCTAAAGTATGCGCTTCCCGAGGTGCTAAAATTTGCGCTCCTTCTATTTTTCCTCTTTCTTTTAGAGTTTGTAAAAACTCAAGGTCATCCCGAGAAAAAGCCATGGTCAAAGCGCCGGTTTTCAAGAACTCGATATCCAATTCTTTTTCTGCTTGCTCAATCCAGGAAAGAGAGCGAAGATGTAGTTCTCCTTTGAGGGTATGGGGAGTCCAGTAACTTCGGGAGTGAATAATTCCAGTATTGGCTTTACTCACCCCTGAGCAAACGTCCAGCTCCTTTTCTAAAAGAAGAATCTGAAGGTCAAAATGAGCCAGATACCAGGCTATGGCACAACCCACCACTCCTCCTCCAATTATAATTACATCAAACTCTTCATTCATTTTTAGCCCAGCCCTTTACTCTTTCTATCCCTCTCTGCCACTTCTTCCACAGTTTCTCTCTTTCTTTTTCTTCCCCTCGAGGTTCAAAAATCAGGGCTTTCTGTTTTTTTTCTTCAATAAATTCCCGAGATAGAAAACCTGACCTATTAGCCCAAAGATAGAAAACACCCAGAGAAGTAGCTTCTTTTTCCGGGAAAACCCGCATAACTTTCCCGCTCAAATCGGCTTGAAATTGTAAAAGATACTTACTCTGGCTCATACCTCCATCTACGGATATCTCATTTATTCCTCCTGGAGATATCCCATCTATTATCCGTATAAGGTCTCCCACCTCAAAAGCCACAGCTTCCAGTGCCCCTCGTATTAATTCCTCTTTTCCCACTTGAGGGGTCAATCCCAGAATAGCTCCCCGAGCGAAAGGATCCCAGTGAGGAGCACCCAGACCACAAAAGGCAGGAACAAAAAGAAGCTCCTCTAGAGGACGGGCACTTTCTGCCATACTTTCTATATCCTGAGCACTTTTAATCAGTCCTATCCTCTTCAGCCACTCGATAATTACTCCAGCGCTGAAAGTACTGGCCTCCAGAGCAAAAACTGGTCTATCTTCTTCTAAAGAAGCTAAGGTAACCAAAAGTCTTTGAGTATCTTCTGGCCAGCTATTTCCCCAGTTGGTCATCAAAAAACATCCCGTTCCATAGGTATTCTTGATGCTCCCCCTCTCAAAACACCCCTGACCCAGAAAAGAAGCCTGCTGGTCGCCTAAAACCACATAAATAGGAATACGAGAAGCAGTAATCTGCGTTTCTCCCCGGAGATGAAAAGCAGGCACCACCTGAGGGAAAAGAATCTTTTCTAAACCAAACTCTTTTATTATTTCTTCATCCCAGCACAAATTGTGAAGATTAAAAATAAGAGTGCGAGAAGCATTGGTGTAATCAGTAGAAAAAACCTCTCCGGCGGTCAAAATCCACAAAACATAGGTGTCCAGAGTACCAAAATGCAGAGGGCGAGTAGCTCTCACTTTTTCTAAAACCCACACCAATTTACTGAGAGAAAAGTAAGGATCCAGAAAAAGACCGGTCTTTTGAAAAAGCCAATTTTCTTTCTCCCGGTTAGCCTCACACCAGGTGGCAGTGCGGCGATCCTGCCAAACTATAGCCGGATAAACCAGCTTACCCTCTTCATCCCACACCAAGGTGGTCTCTCTTTGATTAGTTATGCCCATGCCTTGAAGAGGAAAAGGAGAGTGATCTATCCTTTTTACCAGTTCTTTTACCATTGTCTCCGGATCAAATTCCACCCCTCCCTCGAAAGGAAAATGAAGCTCTACCGGGAAGTAATCCTCCCCAGCTTTTTCTCCTTTTTCACTCCACCATATCAACTTTACACTGGTAGTCCCCAAATCTACAGTGAGAAAAAAATCTCCCATTTTTACCTCCTGTTTATTTTCCACAACTCTCGGCAACTGGTAGAAACCGCGACTGCCCCATGGGATATTATTTCTTCTACCTCCTCTTTCTTTCGTATAAATCCTCCACAAATAAGAGGGGGTAAACTTTCCACAGGGATGGAATCTCTCACCTGCGGGAAAATGATTCCCGGCAATATTTCCAGAGCATCAGGAGAAATTTCCTGTGCTATTCTAAGTCCAGTGCGCAAAGATTCGCTATCGATGAGAAACAACCGAAAAATGGTAAGAAACCCAGCTTTCTTGGCTAAATTTAAAGTGCGAGCACGAGTAGAAATAATACCTCGAATCTGAGGAAAACTCTCTTTGATAAAGAGTAAACCACTTTCGTCAGAAGCTATCCCTCCGAAAAGGTCTAAATGCAGAAAGAGATGCAAACCGGTAGGTAAAATTTTCAACACTTCTCGCAAAGTAAAGACATTACCTTCCAGAAAGAAAAATACTGGACACAAAGAAAGATCTTCATTGTTAATCTCCCTCCAGGAAGAAGCCCGTAGAGCTCCAATCACCGAAAACTCGCGCCACATATTTAGTAAATCTTCCATACCCACCTCCTACCAACAAAAAAGCCTTCCAAGGTAACACGTTACCTGGAAGGCTTTTTCTCCTTTTCTCCTCGCCATTTCAATTATAACACAGTCAATCCCTGTTTTGAAGATTAGAAAGAAAAACTACCAGGAGCAGGAAAAGATAAATCCAGATAAAATTTTTAGTCCAAAAAGAATGAGGGTAATTTTCCCAAAGAGCTAAATATAAAAAGGGGGAAATTAAAACCAGGGCTACCATAGTGGTAATTAACTTCACTGTTTCCCCTCCTCAGGGGATGGGATATAAAATGGCCATCCTTTTTTCCCAACCTACTATATGGTCAAATCCTAGATAGCGCAAAAGAGCGAGAGCTTCTTTAAAGTCTTTTCCCACTTCTTCCGGCTGGTGGGCGTCAGAGCCCAGACATACTTTCAAGCCCAGCTCTTGTGCTTGAGTAAGAATGGAAGGTGCGGGATAAAATTCCCCCACTGGTTTACGCCGACCAGCAGTGTTAAGCTCTACCACTAAGTCTTGCTCTCGGCAAACTTGCAGAGCTTCAGCTTCTTCCTTAATCGCTTTAGTGGGTCGGAAACCAAATTTTTTAGGTAAGTCAAAGTGAGCAACAGCATCAAAAAAACCGGTCTTCATTCCAGTAATAAGAGTCTGATAATAACTTTTGTAGATTTCATTTATATCTCTTTCCTTATAGCCAGAAAGATAACGGGGATCATCAAAAGGCCACCTATCGAGATAATGAATGGAAAGCAAAAGATAATCCCAGGAATAAAAATCAACTATAGATTGTAATTCTTCTTCCTTCCCCGGAACAAAATCCACTTCTAACCCTAAACGGATAACAATAGAAGGTCGATACTTTTCCCGTAGGGATTCCACTTCTTGAATGTAGAGAGCCAGCTCCTCTTCCGGAATAGCCGATTCTCTTTTCCTCTCCTCCGGGGGGCAAAAATACTGAGGACAATGACCAGAAAAACCAATCTCACTAAGCCCTTTCCTTAAGGCCTCTTCAACATAGTCACTATAACTACCCCGTGCATCCCCGCAACGCGGGGTATGGATGTGATAATCGCCAAGAAACATCTTTCTCTAAAAAAGAAAAAGGAGGGACAATTTGTCCCTCCTTAGGTTTAATGCTATTCCCTAACCAGTTCTTTGAGGCCTTTTCCCGGACGGAAAAAGGGAACCGTAGCTTCAGGAATGTGAATTTCTTCACCTGTTTGCGGATTCCTACCTCTTCTTGCCGCTCTCTTTTTCACTCCGAAGGTCCCAAAACCTACCAACTGTACTTTACCGCCTCTTTTAATTTCCTCCTGGATTACTCCCAAAAACGCATCCACTATCTTTGCCGTGTCTTTCTTGGTAACGTCTACTCCCTCTTTCTTCAGTTCCTCAGAAAGAGCATCAACAAATTCTTGCTTGTTCATACTTTCCTTACCTCCTTACATTATTGATTTATTACTTTCCCCTTAAGCGGGGAGCACTATAAACCTAATAGCAGTTTTTTCTGTATCATCAATCTTTACGTCTACAAAAGCGGGGATACAAACCAAATCAATACCGCTGGGAGCCAGGTATCCGCGAGCAATGGCGATAGCTTTTACTGCCTGGTTTACTGCTCCTGCCCCCACCGCCTGCATTTCAGCTCTACCTTGCTCCCTAATCACTCCAGTTAACGCTCCAGCCAAAGACACCGGCCTAGTTCTAGAAGATATCTTCAAAAGCTCCATATTCCTACCTCCTCGGCGTTTAGTAAATGCCACCTTTTCGAGAAAATCTCTTTCTACTTCTGGAGGACACCTCTTATCCCTCCTTTTACTACATTTTAACGCATTTTGCAATAGTTAGCTACTCTGCAAACCAGAAGTTTTTGAAAATTTTGATAATAAAGCCTTTTGCCATTCATTTTCCAAAAGAAAAAAATCAAAAAGCAGAAAAAAGCAGGTTTATTTTATCTCTCCTCCAGAAGCTTCCAGGCCTTACCAATCAGCTCTTTCTCGTTATCATAGCTTAAAGCCTGTAGCGCTTTATCTAAAGAAAACCACCTAACTTCTTCAATTTCTCCTTCTTTCCCTTTTCCTTTCCCTGCTACTTCCATAAGGAAAAAAGAAGCTACTTCTTGAAAGAGTTGACAATCTCTAACATAGCGGAAGCTGATTTCCCCTACTCGAGGTCCCAGCTTAACCCTATAGCCAGTTTCCTCTTCCACTTCTCGAGAGGCGGTTTCCTCTTCCTTTTCCCCCTTTTCCCTATGACCCTTGGGGAGAGTCCATATTCCTGAGTCACTTTTTTTCACCAAAAGTACTTCCCACTTACCATTGTTTTGTCTTACTACTATCCCCCCACTAGAATGCACTTCTATCTCAGGGAATCCTTCCTTCTTTTGTAAAACTAAATCTCCCTGCCTCACTCCCAGCTCCCGGGCCACAGGAATACATTTAGCTTTGAGCAGGAAATAAATATTGCCTTCTTCCTCGTTCAAAGTCTCAAAATTACCCTGCCCTTTAGAAATAATCATATCTGCTTCTTTCCACAATTTCTGAAGAGAAGAAGGCGCTCTTTGTAAAGCTATTCCTGCCTCTGCCTGACCGGTGGTTAAAATTTCTGCCACTTTATCGATTCCTGCCTCTTCGGCATCTTCTAAAAGAACATCGTTAGATATGGGACCACCTTTTACCACAAAAAAAATCTTTTTCCCCGGAGATATTTCTTCCAGAAGGATCCGATCAAAAACTACCTCTCCCGCGTTATCTCCCACATAAATTAGAGTATGAGTATTTTCCAAATCCTCTACCCAAGAGTTAAATTGGTATCTTCCCCACTGAGCATGGTTGACTTCTTCCAAAACTGTCTCCACTCTTACCTCCCGATAAACTCCAAGATCGATGAGGTTCCCAGCTATAGCTACTTTTACTGCCCGTTCCAACCGCTCCAGCCTATTTTTCCCCTTTCCCACCCAATTTTTAAGTTGAGGATAAAATTGAAGCGCTGCTTTATTGTGTTCTCTCTTCAGTTGATAAAATATATCTTCTACTCCCACAATTTTTTTGGCAACATCATGAGCTAAAGTAGTCATATAAGCAGGAGTCCAGTTTTGGTCAGCTCGAGCATAAACTGCACAAACTCCTTGAGAAACTTTCCAAATAGTGTCTTTATCTTTCCCCGCTATTTCAGTGGCTTCTTGAGCCTGCCTTATACTACAGCAGAAACATTCTGGCTGGGCTTTCATTCTTCCACCTTTACCTTTCCATTTTTAATTTCTGCCATCTCCCTAAAAAATTTCTTAAGCTGCTGCTCACTACCCAGGATATAAATGACGTCCCCTTTTAATAGAGTTTCGGTGGCGTTAGGTGATACAATATAGTTTTCTCCCCGCTTTATAGCTATTACAGTAATTCCATAACGAGTTCTCAACTGAGCTTTAGCCAGTGTGAGTCCATAAAGAGAAGGGGGCGCTTGAACTTCAATTATATTATATCCTGGAAATAATTCCTCTCCCCTCACAGCATAAGGGAAAGCCAAAGTTTTCGCTAATCGTATAGCAGTGTCTTGTTCAGGAAATATAACCTGGTCAGCACCAATTTTAGTTAATATTTTTCCATGCATTTCATTAATGGCCCTGGCTATTACCAGAGGCATACCTAATTCTTTAACCGCCAGAGTGGTTAAGACACTGGATTGAATGTCGTTTCCTATGCCTACTATGCCTACATCAAAATTTCTTACCCCCAGGGCCTCTAAAACTTTCTCATCGGTAGTATCAGCCTGAACCACCTCAGTGATTTTACCCACTAATTCCTTAACCGGTTCTTCCTCAATGTCTACTCCCAAAACCGTAAAGCCTTGTTCATAAAGAGCAATAGCAATACTACTTCCAAAAATACCAAGACCGAGCACAACAAACTGCCGCATCATATCCACCCTGGCTACTCTACTGCCGAACCTTTAATAAAATTCAGTTTAGATTCTAATTTCTTTAAGAAAGAGTCCCGATTTACTACAAACCTTTCCAACTTTCCTTCTCCTACTTTTTCTACCTCATCAAAAGCCTCTGCTTCAAAAATTAAACGATTACGATGGATTTCCACCAGAGTCGCCCGAGCAGTAACTCGCATTCCTTTGGGGGTAGCAGCAACATGAGAAATGCTCAAGCGTGTTCCTACACTAACATAACCCTCAGGAAGATGATTTTTCACTGCTTCATGGGCAGCATTATCCATTAAAGAGAGCAATATGGGAGTAGCAAAAGCAGGAACCATATCGGGAGCAAAGTGGTCAGCAGCATTTTCATCACCGACTACAGTTTGAGCTACCCCCGTAAGACCAACTCTCAAAGTGTTAAGTTTCATCAGCCTTTTCTCCTCCTACCGAATCCGGATTAATATGAGATCGAAAAGTCAAAGCAGGATATTCTTCATTTTCTGCGCTAAAATCAAGAATCTGCTCTATTTCTACTCTTTCTAGAACTTCCTTCTCTATTAATCTCTCGGCCAAAAGGTCTAACTTTTCTCGATAACGTTCAATAGACTCTCGAGCCTTTTCGTAAGCCTGATCTATTATTGCTCTCACTTCCTTATCAATGATGTAAGCAATCTCCTCACTGTAATTACGATCTTCAGCAATATCTCTACCTAAAAAAACTTCCCTGTGTTTTCTGCCCAGAGTAAGAGGACCTAAAATCTCACTCATTCCATATTCACAGACCATTTCTCGGGCAATTTCTGTCGCCTTTTTTAAGTCATCTTGAGCACCAGTAGTAACGTCCCCAAAAACCATCTCTTCTGCCACTCTACCTCCTAACAGAACTGCCAGACGGTCCAGCAATTCCTGTTTACTGAGAAGATAGCGGTCTTCAGTAGGAAGCTGCAAAGTATAACCCAAAGCCATGTTTCCCCGGGGAATAATGGAAATCTTATGCACCGGATCGGCATTAGGTAAAGCTCGAGCTACAATAGCATGGCCAGATTCGTGGTAAGCTACAATTTGTTTTTCTTTTTCACTGATAACCATGTGCTTTCTCTCTGGACCAGCTATAACCTTATCAATAGCCTCTTCGAAGTCCTCCATCTTGATAACGTCTCTATTCTGCCGAGCAGCAAGTAGGGCGGCTTCATTAACTAAGTTAGCTAAATCTGCTCCTACAAAACCAGGAGTTCGGCGAGCCAGGACTTCTAAATCTACACTTTCATCCACAGGCTTTCCTTTAAGATGAACCCGCAAGATAGCTTCTCTTCCCACTACATCAGGGGGAGGAACGGCAATCCGGCGGTCAAACCTTCCCGGCCGCAAAAGAGCGGGATCTAAAATATCAGGACGATTGGTAGCAGCAATTACAATAATTCCTTCATTGGGATCAAAGCCATCCATTTCCACCAACAACTGGTTCAAGGTTTGTTCCCGCTCATCGTGACCCCCACCTAAGCCTGCCCCCCTGTGCCTTCCTACTGCGTCTAATTCATCTACAAAAACTATACAAGGAACACTCTTTTTGGCAGTGGCAAACAAATCTCTTACCCGAGCTGCTCCCACCCCTACAAACATCTCTACAAAATCTGACCCACTGATACTGAAAAAAGGGACTTTTGCCTCACCAGCAATAGCCTTAGCTAATAAAGTTTTACCGGTACCCGGGGGACCATAAAGTAAAACCCCTCGAGGAATTCGAGCTCCAATCTTCTGAAAACGACGAGGATTGCGTAAGAAATCTACAATCTCTTTCAGCTCCTCTTTTACTTCTTCCACTCCTGCTACATCGTCGAAAGTAATCTTTACCTTTTCTGGCTCTACCATTTTGGCTCTACTTTTGGCAAACGACGTGACCCGATTGCTTCCCCCTTGTACCTGCTGGAGTAAGAAAACCCACACTATAACGAGAAAAACAGTAGGAAGAAGAGCGCCTAATATTCTAACCCACCAAGAAGGCTCTGGCGGCGGCTGAGCCTCGATATCTACATTCTTGTTACGCAAAGTGGCGATTAAATTCGGATCATCAGGAGCATAAGTGGTAAATTTAGTACCATCCTTCATCTCCCCACTTAAATCATGATTTACAATTACTACTTTTTCCACCAAACCCCGCTGTACCGCATCTAAAAACTGAGTATAAGTGAAAACTTGAGGGGGAGCTTCACTTGGTATCAAAGAAGTAATCATAGAAATCATAATAATTAAAAATAAAAGATAAAACCCTAAATTTCTATATAACTTTCCGCTGGGATAGTTACCCATACTACCATTCCTCCACTAAATCACACCTGACCAGGTTTTTGATAATATTCCGGTTTTAAAATAAATATAAAGGGATAATTACGATATCTTTCGGCAAAGTCAAGACCATAGCCCACTACAAAGCGATCAGGTATATCAAAACCGCAGTAATCTATCACCAAATCTTTTACCACCCGTTTTTCCTTTTTGTTTAATAAAGCACATACTTTCAAACTAGCCGGGTTCCTAGTAGCTAAGACCTCTTTGAGATGTTTCAGCGTTAAACCAGTATCCACTATATCCTCTACTATTAAAACATGACGATTAGTAATAGGCTTATCCAGGTCTTTGAGTATTCTCACTACTCCGGTAGTTTCGCAATCATCCTCATAACTGGAAATCGACATAAAGTCAACACTTAAAGGAACCTTAATATTCCGCACCAAATCAGCCATAAAAATAAAAGCACCCCGCAAAATACCTATTGCTCTTATTTCTCCTTTATCCAGGTAGTCTTCACTAATTTTTTTCCCTAAATCTTTTACTTTAGCTTGTATTATCTCTTCCGAAATCAAAACTTGTTCAATGAAAGGTTCCACTCTCTCACCTCTTATTTATAACCAGCTAACCGATACCGTCAAAATCTGTTTGCTATTTTCCCCAACTCTTACTCTTTCGTCAAGAGCCAAGCCGGGAATCCATAGTATCTTTTCTCTATCACAGATAAAAGGGGTTAACTTTCTCCATTCTTTCACTATTCCTTTTTCGTAGAAAAGTTCTTTAACTCTTATTTCCTTCCCTTTGTGCCAGATCCGATCCCCATTCCGGAAATTTCGCACCTCAAAGGGGGGATGGCATTTTCCAAAATCCCAATCCACGGATTGAAGCGTTTTTTTGCTCTCCTCCCCTTTCCAATTTCCTCTAATAGCTATTCCCAAATCAGGAAAAAAGTTCTCACCAGGAAGTTGAAGAGAAAAAGACCAGGGAGGAACATCAGTTAAGAAAAACGAACCGGGAGAGAACCATAAATATCCATCCCTTACAAATACCTTAGATTTACCTGGTAGAGGTACCTCTCCCTCTCCCTTTTCTAACAAACGGGCCACCTCTTCAATGTGCTTCCTGCTGATATCCCACAGATTGCCTCGAGCTTCCCTTATGAAAAAGCGGGCTAATCGGAGCCGCTCTGGAGAGGAAGCATCTTTAAAATAATATAGAGAAACTCGGCTCAATTTCCCCTTCTTCTCTATGGGAATAGCTATTGTAATTTCCGAAGATCTCTCTTCTTGAACATTGATAGACAGACGAAATAGTGCCGGGACAAGGCGAGGGTTGAATTCTCTTTCTAAAAAAGGGATCAGGTTTCGCAAGCGATTCCTCAAGAAAGAAGGGTCTTGATTAGAACTATCTTGGACAAAGGAAATGTTCTCTTCTCTCAGAAACTCAAGTATCTCTTCTTTCCTTACCGCTAGCAAAGGTCGAATAAAGATACCCTCTTTAAATTTCATACCCTGTAAACCATTCAAGCCCGTACCTCGGAATATATTGAGAAGGACAGTTTCAGCTTGATCGTTCATGGTATGCCCCAAAGCAATTTTAGTCGCTCCCCAATTCCGAGCTATTTCTTCCATCACCTGATAGCGAACCACCCGAGCAGCCTCTTCTAAAGAAAGACGTTGAGCAACTCGTTCGTTAGTTACTTCTCGTCTTTCCACAAAAATAGGCACCCCTTTATCTCTAGCCCAGGAAATACAAAATCTCTCATCTCGCTCTGCTTCTCCTTCCCGTAAACCATGGTTGAGATGAAACAAAGCAATTTCAAAACCCATAACCTCCCGGAGAGAAAGGAGAATCTGAGAAAGAGCAGTAGAATCAGGACCTCCAGAAAAAGCTACTAGCACTTTATCTCCAGAAGAAATAAGAGAATGCTCGACAATGGATTTCTTAACTTTATTTACCAAAGACAAAGAATACACTAGTCACTAAACCAAGGATTAGCTACTTGGTGGCGGTGCGGGGATTCGAACCCTGGCACTCCGGGTATGAGCCGGATGCTCTAACCGTCTGAGCTACACCGCCACTCATTAAATATTATAACTGTTTCTGACCAAAAGACAACCCCTCGAGTTGCTTCATTTAAAATCAAAGTGAAATGGTATCGTTGCCTCAACTAAAAATCAAAGTTAAATTATCATTCCCTTGAGAGAATATACTTAAGGGAGGATTAGAGGTGAAGCTTTCTATGCAAGCACGATGAGAAATTGTTTATGAAGCAAGTAAAGGATATAAGAAACTATCCAGGAAAAAAGACGGAGAGGCTTGATAACCTGGTAGCTATTACTGGATACAATCGTGATTATATTTGCGATTACTCTCCCAATCTGGTAGATGTGTTTATGTAAAAGATGTCTCTGGAAGATCATATAGATTGGTTGGTGATGTGAG
>JAKPIQ010000063.1 GCA_029549715.1 Candidatus Atribacteria bacterium
AGTGGCTCGAGATATAACTAAACATGGCGAAAAGCTACCCTCTTTCACTGTCATCCCCTGGAGAGGAAAACGGGGAGAGGCTCCTCCGGAAAACATCCTACGCAGCTTAAAAGAAATCATTCAGATAAATATGTGGGAAAACGTAGGTTTAATAAGAGAAAAAAGGGGGCTCTTCCAATCTTTACAAATATTAGCCACCATGAAAAAAGAAATTGCTTCCCTGAAGGAAGAATATGGCATATCCTCTCCTCTTTTCGAATTAGAGAGTTTAGCCGAAACCGCTCTTTTAGTGACCGAAGAAGCGCTGAAAGACCCCTTCTCTCGGGGAACTCATTGCCGCTTGGATGCTTTTACTTTGTAAGCAGGAGAAGAATCTTTCCCGTTCTCTCTATTTTTTCCTCTCCATTGGTTCATCAGATGTACAGGGTTCAGGTTTTTGAGAGCCTCATCAGTGTGGAGAGTCAAGTAAAAAGCCCAGGAAGGCTTCTCTTCCAGGAGTATATATATGAGAGCTTGAGCTAACTTTTGAGGGTCATGGCGATTAGGATGGTCGGAAGAAATAAGATTTTCCTTTATAACTTTAATGGAAGGAGGCAGCTCCTCACCATTGCTCTGAATCATTTGTGCTCCGGAAAGAAATAATTCTTTTTCCCCTTCTGGGCTAGGTGCTTCACTATTTACCAGAACATAATTCAATCGCTGGGGAGGAATAAACTGAAAAATCGCTTGCATGTGATCAGAAAAATCATAACCATCGGTTTCTCCCGGTTGAGTGGTAATATTACAAACAAAAACCAAAGGAGCAGAAGAGCGCAAAATAGCTTCTCTTACTTCCTCTACTGCCAGATTACATAAAACGCTGGTGTACAGACTCCCCGGCCCTAGAACTATCAAATCTGCTTCGTCTATAGCTTCAATCACTTCAGAAGTGGTATGTACTACCGCAGGTTCCAGAAAAATCCTCTTTATTTTCTTTCCACAGGTACCTACTTTAGATTCTCCTAAAATAATTGAACCATCCTCACATTCAGCACGAAGAAAAACATCTTGAACGGTAGTGGGCAGAACTTTCCCCCTAATGGCAAGAATTTTACTGGATTCGAAAACTGCTTTTTGAAAATCTCCCGTAATTTGAGCTAAAGCAGTAATAAGGAGGTTACCAAAACTATGACCCCCCAAGTCCATATCCCCGCTGAAGCGATATTGAAACAATTCACTCATCAGGGGTTCAGCATCAGCCAGAGCAATTAAACAGTTGCGAATGTCACCAGGAGGCAAAACCCCTGCTTCTTCTCGCAAGCGGCCTGAACTTCCTCCATCATCAAAGACTGTAACTACCGCAGTAACATTAGAAGTGTAATTTTTTATCCCGTGGAGAAGAGAGTACAGCCCATGTCCCCCCCCAACAGCCACAATGTTTGGACCTTTCTCCAGTTGCCTTTTTTTGAAAACTTCATCCACCACCTCTTTTCCAGAAAGAGGAGAAATAGCATTGATTACCGAACGGTTCATCCGCTGCAAACCATAAATTACTAGCGCCACACCTCCTGCTAACCAGGCAAGTCCAAAAACCACAGCTAACCAGTAATGGTCTAAAAACCCAAAGACGAAACTCCTCCACAATACGTATATGCCTCTAAAATAAGGAGTAGAAACAATTAAACTTACTCCTAA
>JAKPIQ010000083.1 GCA_029549715.1 Candidatus Atribacteria bacterium
ATAGGAAAAGGCGAGGGGAAGAAAGTTTTCTCTGCTACTATTGACGATGAGGAAATAAGAGTTTTCCCTACTAAAGAAGAAACGGAAAAAGCTATCAATGAACGAGCAGAAGAGGCAAGTATGGTGTAATTGTTAGGCTGGCTTACAACAAACCAGAGGATTTAGAGTAACCTCAGCCTTGGGAGGTTGCTTGTGGTACCCGGGAGGTGGCTTGATCGGGCTACTCCCGGGTATTTCGTATTTTGTGGTTTTGTCCCTTCGATGTGACAAGTCATTGTTTACCTTGAACTTGTAATAAGTAGGTTTCAATCTTTCGTGGAGGGTTTATGATGGTTAAGTCAAATGGAGATTTTGCACCAGGCTGTATTGTACTTATAGTCGAGAAAGTAAATCCTACTCCAGCGATTTTCTTCTCACCATCGTAACCAGTACAGACAATCATGACATATTTAGCAGGACTGTTGCCAGTATTCTTTATTTCACCAACAACTTTAAAATTATCACCCTGATAGAAACCCCGGGACTGCACTATTTCCAAGTCCCTATAATCTGGGCGAGTTCCAGTTTTCCATTCCACGTTAAGGCTATAACGAGCGAATTCCTCACCAGCTTGCATGACGGTCAAATCAAAAGGGCTGGATTCTCCAGGCATAAGATTATCGAGAATGGTAAAAGTAAAACCGGTATCGATGATACCTCCGGTTTTATCGTAAATTGTCGCAGCAACCATAACATATGTTACAGGATTGTTTGTGTTGTTACGGACTTGACCAATAATCTTCGCATGTCCCCGCTCAGAGTACCCCAAAGTATCCTCAAATACAACACTATCAGCTTTTGCTTCCGTGTTAAACAAGAAAAAAACAAGTACAAACAAAACAATGGTAATTAAAAACCTACGTTTTTTGCTCACTTATACTCCCTCCTAAAAACATTAAAATTGGTTCTGACAATTTAGTTTCTTATAATCTACCTCATCTCGCTTTTTATTTCAAATGCCTAGCATATCATCTTTCTGCCAGCCCCCCTCTTATAAACCACACACAGCTTGTTAGAACTACCCCGGGAGCCTCTCCAAGTATCTTAAACCGGTTAGGGTAAATTATCTTAGAACCCCCTATTTTTCCCGGGATAGCCCTTCTCCCAGGAGGACCACTTCCTAAGGCCTGTGTTTCCGCTTCAAAAATCAACTTTGGGAGTATCTCTTCGGTAACTCCTCCAATAATTGTGTCTTATAATGATTTTCAACCGATTATGTCCTATAATTCCTGCAAAAGCGCCCTCTTTTCCATCTTCCCATCGACTGGTTATAGTTGTTTCAGCGTAATCAAGTAATGGGCTACATGAAAGGTAAAAGCTGTCCTCAGCATAGTAGCCAGGAGAAATTGTCCCCCAAGCGGGTCGGGTTTCTGTGTAGCAATATTCTCCCATACCGCGTACTTTTTTTACTGTAGTGCTCTCTACGTATAAATACATACTCGTCCTATTATGCATCTTTAAACTACACAGTACTTCATCTCTATAAACTCCTTTCACCTCCCAAGCAATGTCAATTTGTCTTGGTAGTTCAGAAGTCGCTCCACGTCCTGTCAATAATATAGCCACAAGGTAAAAATACACTATCTTACCATATTGCTTTAGAAAAACCATTTTAAAACCCCTTCTTATGAGCAACGGCTTCAGGGGTTAGGAAAAGGTAAAATGGAAAAGTAAAAGCGGCTGAAACTGGCTTTATAAAATATTGGAGCGGAAAACGGGATTTGAACCCGCGACCCTCGGCTTGGGAAGCCGATGCTCTACCCCTGAGCTATTTCCGCTCTCACCTCCTATATAATAACATGAAGGCGATTTTTTTCAAGTGTCTATGGATATAAAAAATGAGTAGCGATTTCTTTTTTCTCAGCTCTCTACACTGGGCGTTTCATATTTTAATCGGGGAAAGGAATATAGCAGCAGTTTCTGCGCTTTCCAGAATTAATACCAGATTAAAAAGTTGAGGCTCCCCTGGTCATAAACCAATCATTTCTTCCACTTTTTTTATGTCTAAGTGCTCTTCCAAGATATCACTCCACCAATCCAGTTCCCGGTCTACCATCTCCCAAAAAAGAGGCTCATTTTCCCGGAGGGGAAAGTTGGTCTTACCACTTAGTTTTTCTGAAAGGCTATCTTCTTCTATTAAAGATAGAGAAACATAGGGCAAAACTCCCACCACCGCAACTCCGGTGAGCTCTTCTATTTCCTGTAAACCGGGCTTTAAAATTTCTTCATCTCCCCGAAATTTATTGATGATAAAAGCCCGCATCAACTTTCTTTCTTCTTCATTGGCGAGAGCCCAGGTCCCGTATAGGGAGGCAAACACTCCTCCTCTTTCTATATCCCCCACCACCACAACTGGAGAGCGAAGATAAAGAGCCACTTTCATGTTGGCGATATCTTTTCCTCGCAGGTTTATCTCTGCTGGACTCCCTGCCCCTTCTAAAATAAGAAGGTCATATTCCCGCTCCAGAGAATCAAGGCTTTCTCTGACCACTTCCCACAAAAACTCTCTATCCCTGTAACTATAATAGGTAGCGGCCTCCCTCACCCTCCAGGATTTTCCCCGGACTATTATCTCGCTTTTTGTCTCTCCCTGGGGTTTCAGGAGAAGAGGATTCATCCGACTATCGGGTTTTTGAAAAGCAGCTTGAGCCTGAAGAACTTGAGCCAGGGCTATTTCTTCTCCTTTTTCGGTAATTCCGGAGTGGCAAGACATATTCTGGGCTTTAAAAGGAGCCACTTTTATTCCCCGCCGGGCAAACACTCGCGCTAATCCCGCCACTATCACAGTTTTACCCACTCCTGAGGCCGTTCCCTGCACCATTAAAGACTTAGCCATTTATCCTTCCTCAAAATTAGTAAAAGCCCGGGGCTCCCTCACTCCCCATAAAATCCACAGTAAACCCACCAAATTCAAACCCAGCGCTAACCAGAAAACCCAGTGATAACCAAATCGATCTGCAATGGTGCCCCCCAGAAGAGGAGAAAAAAAGGCCGGGAAATTACTTAAAAAACTACTCCATCCCACATACAGTCCTCTTTTTTCCCGGGGAGCAAAGTCAAGAACAATAGCAGTTCCCCCCACCGATATAGCACTGTAATTAAAGCCTAAAAGGGCAAAAACCAGAAAAAACCACTGAGAGCTGGGAGAAAAGAGAGCCAGTAAATTACTCAAAACCACAGACGCAGCTCCTAAAAGAACCACTAATTTATGCCCCTTTTTGTCTCCTAAAGGACCCCAGATAAAGTTGCTCAAAGCCTGAGAGACAAGCAAAACAGCATTATAGCGAGCCACCAAAGCATCGGGAATCCCAAATCTTTGTAAAACATAAACAGTATAAAAAGCTCCTCCCACCACCCCCAGAGCTAAAAATACTCGGGCTAACAAAAAACTCAAAAAGTTGCCGTCTTCCCTTACTACCTGGAAAAAAGAAGACATAAATCTTTCTCCCGAGGAAGAAGTTACCGGCTCTTTCTCCTCCCGGGTAAGAGCCAGAAAAAAATAAGAAACCGCCATAGATAGGGAAGCTAACAGGAAACAATAACCAAAGTTGTGAGGAAAAGGATAAGTCTTGATAAACCGCTCTGCCAGAGTAGAACCCCACATTCCCATGAGAGCCCCTATGCCATTACCACAGGCAAAATAAAGCCCCCAGCGACTGTGATGGATGACATTTCCAATCATCTCTGTCCAGATAGGTCCGAGAAACCCCATGGTAAAAGAATTAATTCCCAATAAAAGGAGCAAAATATAAAGCGAAAGAGAAGGATTATAAGGAACGAGGTAAAAAGCCACCAGTGCCATCCCTAAAAAAGGAAGACGTTCAAAAAGTGTGAATCGGAGAATAAAGGGAAGTTTCTTCTCTAACTTGCCCGAAACCCTCGCCCCCCAGATGGCAGGAAACGACCACCCCAGGTAAGCAATAGCAGGAATGAGCCCCACTTCTAAATTGCTAGCCCCTAAGCGCCGAGCCAGAAGGGGAAGCAGGGTAACTGTAGAGCCAAAAGATATCCCCAGACTGAAAAAAGCATAGTCTAGAGTATCTACTACAAAGTTAAACAGGTAATCACGCCGGGAGAGCACTACCCTCTTCTTCCTCCTCGCCATTTAGTGTAAGAACGGGGGTCTAACTCCTGCAGGAACCGAGAAGGCTTCCTGATCATAGAGCGAGAACGCCCTCTTTCTCCTAAAAGGGGATAACATAAAAACAGATGGTCTCGGGCCCTGGTACAGGCCACATAGAAAAGCCTTCTTTCCTCTTCAATATCTTCTTCTTTTCCCAGACTACGAGGAGAAGGAAAACCTCCCTCACACAGCCACACTACAAACACACAATCCCACTCCAAGCCTTTGGCTTGATGAATGGTAGAAAGAACTACTTTTTCATCTTCTATCTCGCCCCTTACCACATTTTCCGCTTCTATCTCTCCCAGAAGAGCCAGTTCGCTTAAAAAAGTCTCTAAGGATTTATATCGCAAAGCGAAGTTAGCCAGCTCCTCTAAATCTTCCTCTCTCTCTTCGTAATTAGTATAGTGAGTAACCAGATGGTCTCGATATCCTCCGGCGAGTATCTCCTGAATTAAAGTAGAAGGAGAGGAGTCGAGGTCCTCCAGATGAAGCAGCAAATCTCTGAGAGAGGCGAGGCTAACCCGGGCATTTACCGAAAGGAAGGAAAAAAGCTCCTCTCTTTCCAAAGTGGTAAGAGGATCGGGAGAGGAAGAAAGAACTCCCCACACTTTCTCTGCTGATGCTCGACCAATCCCGGGATAAAGCTTGAGCACTCTCTTCCAGGCTATTTCATCTTGAGGGTTAGCTACTATTTTAAGATAAGCTACCACATCTTTGACGTGAGCTTGCTCAAAGAAGCGCAGTCCGGAGCGAATTTCAAAAGGAATGCCCCGCCGAGTGAGCTCCATTTGAATTTCCATGCTGTGATAATGAGCTCGGTACAAAACGGCAATTTCCCGGAGGTCATAACCTTCACTATGTAATTCTAAAATCTGGGAGGCTACAAATTCGGCCTGCCCCATAACATCCCGCAAGGGCACCACTACAGGCTTTTCTCCTCCTTTTTTCACCGGATGCAAAACCTTAGGAAACTGATTACGGTTAAAAGAAATCACCTGATTGGCTAAGTCCAAAATAGGAGCAGTGCTTCTGTAGTTGGTTTCCAATTTAAATATCTGACAATCTGGGTATCTCTCGGGGAAACGCATGATATTAACAAAATTAGCTCCCCGAAAAGAGTAAATACTCTGAGCATCATCGCCCACTACTAAAAGATTGCGATGCTCCCGAGCTAAAAGGTCTATAATCTCAGCTTGCAGGAGGTTGGTGTCCTGATACTCATCTACTAAAATATGGTGAAAGGCATTTCCATATTTACGACGAGTATTTTCATCTTCTTGTAAAAGAGACCAGGTATAGTAAAGCAAATCATCATAATCCATAAGGGAGAGCTGGCGCTTCCTGCCCTGATAGAGAGCAAAAATAGAGCTCAATTGATCTGCCCACTCCAGAAACTGAGGATAAAGCTTTTCCAGAATATCTTCCACAGAAACAAGGGTGTTGCGGCTCAAAGAGATAATATTGGCCACCACGTCTCCTCGGGGAAAACGACGAGAGCGACGGTCTATGCCTATTTCTTCGGTGATGAACTCCAGAAGGTCTTTCTGGTCCTCTCGATCCATAATAGTATAGTTATTGTCGTAACCTATTTTTTTTGCCTCCCGGCGGAGAATGAGGTTACCAATATGGTGGAAAGTACCTCCCCACATCCCCTCCAGGCTTATCCCCAAGAGGCATTCCACTCGATGCAACATTTCCCGGGCTGCTTTATTGGTAAAAGTAGCTAATAGAAGAGAAGAAGGATCTACTCCCTCTTCTATTAATCTGGCTACTCGATAGGTGATGGTTCGAGTCTTTCCACTGCCTGCACCGGCAATCACTAAAACTGGACCTTCACCAGTAAACACCACTTTTTTCTGCTCTTCATTCAGTTCTTCTTCATAATCAACGCGTAAAATTCCTCTCAAGAATCAAACCTCCTATTACTTCCCTGTTCTATCAGCTCTCTGAGCTCTCTATCTCCAAAAAGATAAACTCGATTACAGAAAGGACAGCTAACCTCTGCCCTTCCCTCCTCGGCTAACAGTTCTTCTAATTCTTCTCTTCCCAATAACATTAGAGTCCGACGGGCTCTCTCTCGAGAACAATAACAATGATAGCACAGTTTCTTTTCCCCCACTATCCGGTAAGGAAGAGGAGATAGAAGAGCTCCAGTTATTTCTTCCGGAGTTTTTCCCTCCCACAGGAGAGAGCTCAAAGGGGGAAGAAGAGAAATGTTGTCCTCGATTTTCTCTATTATCTGGGGGGGAGTTCCTGCCGGAGTGTGAATTATAAAGCCCCCTGCTGATAACACCTCTCCTGTTTCTCCCACATAAACCCCGGCACTGCAAGCCGAAGGCAGTTGCTCAGAAAGAGCAAAGTAATAAGCTAAATCATAGGCAATACTTCCCCGGGGCATCTCTATATAACCAGCGTACGGCTCTCCCAATCCCAGATCTTTCACCACCGAGAGTTGAGACCCCTTTCCCACTGCTTCTTCTACATTGAGTTTTTTATCTTCTCGAGGAGGGACAAAAACCAGAGGTTGAGAAACATAGCCTCTTACCTCTCCTCGGGAGTTAGCCTGCACCAGTATAGCCCCCAGGGGGCCCCGACAGTTAATATGCAAAGTTACTCTTTGCCCCTCTTTGAGGGCCGCACCCATTATTCCGGTAAGGGTGAGGGCTCTTCCCAGAGCGGCAGTAGCCACGGGACTGGTATGGTGCAAAACTCTTGCCTCTTCCACTAAAGAAGTGGATGAGGCCACATAAACCACTACTCTTTCGTCTTCCACAAGCGAACATACTATTTTATCTTCATAATTTGCCACTCAATCACTCTCCTTAACCGCTATCATCCACAGGGCCATAACCAAAAATAAAAATAATACCCAGGGACTGCTATCCCAAAAGGTATCACTTCCTCCCCACCTATACAATAGCTCAATGTAAGCCAGAACTAAAAGCGAACTTCCCACAAGAGAGCTAAAAAAGTTCACCACTTTTTGGTTCAGGGAAAGAAAGCCTAAAAGTAGAGAAGAGAAAAACACCCCCCTAAAAGAAAAATAATCCAAAAAGCGCAATAGCTCTACCGAAGAAGAGAGTTCTACTAAAAGATAATAAAGATTAGCACTCAGCCAGAAACCAGAAAACATCCTCCCCCACTTCTCTCCTTTTTCTCTGGTCACCACTCCAGCTAAAAAAAGAGCCAGAAAGAGAAAAACGAAGAAACTCACTCCTTCCCCGGGAAAAAAGAGAGTTTCTAAGTTACTCTTCTCTATCCCCCGGATGATTCCTCTTCCCCCCATTACCACTACAAAAGTTAACAGAGGAAAAAGAATCTTTCTCAGGCGGAAAAAGTAAAAACCAAAAATAATTCCTCCCCCCACCAAAAGGAGAATTAGCCATTCTTCTTTTATTTTCCCCCATTCCCAAAACCAGTAATCAAGGAACAAATTCATTCCTCCTCAGAGAGTAGTAGCCGGGCAGCCTGAGCTGCCACCTGAGAAAGTCGGTCTTCTATCTCTTCTATTTTTTCCTCCTCTACTTCTTCTTTTTCATTCCTATTGACCAGCACTCCACATATCGCTCCGGAGCGGAGCCCTAAAACTCGAGCCACGGTAAAAAGAGTGGCTACTTCCATTTCATAGTTCAAAACCCCCAATTTTTTCCACTCTTCCCTGCTACCCCGAAGAGAAGAAATTATATAGCCGCCAAAAGTATCATATCTTTCCTGACCAGGATAAAAAGTAGCCGAAGAACAGGTAATCCCCAAGTGATAGCGACATCCCAAAAGTTCACAAGCTTTTTTAAGGGCCCCCACCATCTCCCAGTGAGCACAGGCGGGATAAGAAAGAGGAGCATAGTGGGGAGAGGCCCCGTCCATCCTTACTGCTCCTTCACTGATTACCAGGTCTCCCACCCTAATTCTCTCTTGGATGGCTCCGCAGGTTCCCACTCGCAGAAAAAGCTTTACTCCCAATTGAGCCAGCTCTTCCACTGCTATACTCAAAGAAGGCCCCCCGATACCAGTAGAAACCACTAAAATTTTACCACTTTCATTCTCTGCTTGTACCGTTTTGAATTCCCGATGAAAGGCCAACTCTTCATAACTACCAAAAGCAGAAGCGAGCTTACAGCATCGCTCTGGCGCTCCGGGGAGAAGAGCCAGCTTTATCCCCTGCACTTGTTCTTCTCTTAAAGCTAAATGATAAGCATAATAACTCATTACCCTTCACCTCTTCTCTATTTTCTGCTAAAATGAGAAAAAGGGGAAGAGGTAATGCTGAAAAAAACTTGTTATCTTTACTGGGAAAAAGAAAAAATACCTGTCCCGCAAGGGAAAACTCTCCAAGAGGTGGCCAAAGAAACATTTCCCTCCTGGGAAAGAATTATGGCTGCCCAGTTAGAAGGAGAAATAGTAGACCTCAACACCAGGGTAGAGAGAGACGGCAAGGTAAAGTTTTTTGACTTTTCTCATCCCGAAGGTAGAAGAACTTACCTGCGAAGTCTCCTTTTTGTTCTGAGCTACGCGGTAGAAAAAATTTTCCCTGGACAACGACTAAAAGTTCTTTATTCCCTGGGAGAAGGACTAATTTGTGAAATGGAAGGGGTAGACCTTTCCTCTTCACAATTAGAACAAATTGAGGAGGAAATGAGAAACACCATAAAAGAAGACCTTCCCTTTACCCGAGAAGTGGTAAACTGGGAAGAAGCCACTGCTATTTACCAAAAGCAGGGAAGAAAAGACCTGGTAAAGTTTTTCCGCTACTGGAGAACTCCAGCAGTTACGGTTTATCGGCTGCAAGACTTCTATGACCACTATTATGGACCTCTTGTTCCTTCCACCGGGTATCTGAAAAACTTTGGTTTTGTCCTGGTACCCCCGCAATTCGTAATTCAGCTCCCCACCGGAGAAGACCTCCAGCGTCTCCCCACCTATACTTTTCGCCCCAAACTGTTTGCTACTTTTCAAGAAGCAGTACAATGGGCAGAGATTTTAGCCATTGAAAACGTGGGAGAGCTAAACGAAGCCATTGCCCGAGGAGAAGGAAGAGAAATTATATCCATTGCTGAGGCGCTTCATGAGAAAAAAATAGCCCAGATTGCCGACTTAATCACCCAAAAAAAGGGCACAGTACATTTAGTATTAATCGCCGGGCCTTCCTCTTCGGGGAAAACCACTTTTGCCCGTCGTCTCTACATCCAGCTCCGGGTTAACGGGTGGCATCCAGTAACTATCTCCTTAGATGACTATTTCCTTTCCCGGGAGGAAATAAGCGAGGAAGATTACGAAAAACCAGAGGCTTTAGACTTAAAATTATTCGAAGAGCAGATGAAAGCCCTGATCCGGGGGGAAGAAGTGGAAATCCCTCGTTACAACTTTATCACTGGCACTCGAGAGCCTCGAGGGACAAAAACTCAGCTCTCTCCCGATGGTATCATTATAGTAGAAGGATTGCACGCTCTCAATCCCCAATTGGGAGAAAATATCCCCGGAGGAGAAAAATTCAAAATTTATGTAAGCGCTATAACTCAAATAAACGTGGATGACCACAATCGCATTTCTACCACCGATTCTCGCTTGATCCGGCGGTTAGTGAGAGATAGTCAATTCAGGGGCAGCAAAGGAGAAGGAGTATTCGCCGACTGGCCCCGGGTGAGAGAAGGGGAGGAAAAATATATCTTTCCTTACCAGGAAAGTGCTAACATTATGTTCAATTCTTCCTTAATATATGAGCTGGGTATCTTAAGACAATATGCTGAGCCTCTCTTGCGGGCTATTACTCCCGAAAGCCCTCACTATTTAGAAGCTTACCGCCTCTATGCTTTTCTCAACCACTTTATGCCCCTCAACCCCTCTTTTATTCCTTCTAACTCCATTCTTCGGGAGTTTACCGGCTAAATCAAGCTCTCTTCTTTTCTTCTTTCCACTTCTTCTAAAAGTATCAAAGCAGAGCGCAACAGAATTTTTTCTTCCTCCCCTAAGGCAGGATAGATACTGTGGATAGAAGAGACTTTGCTTTCCAGTTGTTCCAGAATATTTTCCTCCCGAGGAAGAGAAGGAGCGCTAAATACTTTCTTTTCTCCCAAATCTATGGTATCCCCCAGATGCGGAACCAGTGCTTCCCTTCCTCGCTCTCCTAAAAACTGAGCGAAAGACTCAGCAATAGTTTCTTCCCCGTGAGTCACCAGAAAAGTGGGATTCCCCTGGAAATATTCCACCCACCTGAACAGGTCTTCCTGATCAGCATGCACAGAAAAACCGTTAATAGTATATATTTTAGCTCGGACGGCTATCTCTTCCCCCATAATCCGCACTCTTTTGGCTCCTTCTACCAGAGACCTCCCCAAAGTCCCTTGAGCTTGAAATCCCACAAAGATAAGAGCGGTATTTTCCTTATAGAGATTATGTTTTAAGTGATGGATAATTCTTCCTCCTGTACACATTCCACTTCCGGCAATTACTATAGCTTGATTTATGTTGTTGATAGCTTTTGATTCTGCAGGAGTGGTAACATAATGCAAGCCCGGTAGAGAAAAAGGATCTATCTTCTCTAAGTTAAGCTTCTGAATCTCTCCGGAAAGAAGGTTCCGGTATTGTCGATAAATATCAGTGACTTTGACTCCCATGGGGCTATCAAAAAACACCGGGTATTTTCCACCTAATCTTTCTTGTAAAAGAAAAAGCTCATAAATTATCCGCTGAGCCCGGTCCACCACAAAAGAGGGAATTAAAACTTTTCCTCCTTTAGATAAAGCTCCCTCTATAGCCTCGGAAAACTCCTGGCGAGTATCTTCTAAGCTTCGATGACGACGGTTACCATAGGTAGATTCTATTACTACAAAATCCGCTCTTTCTATGACCGGAGGAGAACCTTCCATCACACTATAGAATTGCCCTAAGTCTCCGGAAAAAACTACTTTACTTCCCTCTCCCCATATCTCAAGCGCCGCTCCCCCTAAAATATGGGCAGAATCGCGAAAAACAAATTCCACCTCTCCCCTGGTAACCAGCTCATCATAGCTCACCGGCTCAAAGAGGCTCATAGCCTCCTCTACTTCTTCCTCTCCAAAAAGAGGTTGAATGGAGGGTTTCCCTTGCCGGGTTTTTTTTCGGTTTATTCTTTCTGCTTCTTCCCTCATAATCTTTGCCGTATCCAGCCACAAAAGATGGGTGAGCTCAATGGTGGGAGGGGTAGCATAAATTTTCCCTCGAAAACCATGACGACAAAGTAAAGGTATTCTACCGGAGTGATCCAGATGGGCATGAGTAAGAAGGATAAAATCAATATCTCGGGGAGTAAAAGAGAAGGGCTGATAATTTCTCTCCTCCCCTTTCCCTTGTATCAGACCACAATCCACAAGAAAATTTTTATCCCTGGTTTTCAAAAGATAACAAGAACCAGTAACCTCTCGAGCTGCTCCTAAAAAAGTAAGTTGCAAACCACTACCTCCTTATCTACTCTCTTTCTACCAAGTTCTGTAAAAAGTTTTGATTTTTTTCCATCATCTCACCAGAGAAGAAAAGCTAAAAGAGTTAACTTCCTCTCCTCTCGCCAAATTCCTGTAAGGTAGCTACAGGCGCAATTTTCTTCTTTTTCCGAAAGAACTTTTATAGTATCAGGAAACCGAATTTCTCTTTCCTTCCTGGTAGAGGCGCTCAATATCCGCAAAAATCACTTTTTCTCCTTTTATCACCTCCACAAAGAAAGTCCACAGAACAAAACCGAGCTAACTGCTCACTAAATAACTATTCTATTGCGATGAGTAATGTTTCTTCAAAACCAGGATTAATTTCCCACTCGCTGCCAGAACAACAACTACTGGTTATTTTCTTCCCCTGCTTCGTTTCTCAGATAGTGCGCTAAAAAAAGCATTACCCCTATCCCCAAAAGATAATCCCCTACACTGGCTACAAAAAAACGGCGGGAAAGGAAGGAAAAGTAGGGCACTACATCTCCCAGAAAAGGTAAAAGGGTGGAAGAAGAAAGAATGGTATAGTCAGGATAATAATTATTCTCTAAATGTCCTACCAGGCTTTTTAGACCCAACCAGGAAGTCACTGTTAAAGATACCGGCATTTTTCCCCCATTAAGAGCTATAACTAAGAAATTTAAAAAAGCCCCCAGAGACACTAACTTCATGCCATAGAGACGAGCGTTCAATAACGCTCCCAAAAGGACGAGGCCTCTTCCTACCAGATTAAAAACTACAAAAGGTTGTAGCACCCCTCCCACCGCCAGAAACTCTAAGCCAAAACCCAGGATGATAACCCACAGAAAAGGGAAATCAACCCGGGAAAGATTGCGTAGTTTCCCTCCTCTTAAAAATCCCCACAGCAATCCCACTACAACAAAATCAACTAACATCCTTTTTCCTGTTTTCCCCCACTATTTCTTTCAAAATCTGGATAATTTCCGGGTCAAAGCTCCCTTGTTCCTCATTTTCCATGATTTCAAAAGCCTCCTCCACTGAATAAGCCCGACGGTAAGGGCGATCTGAGGTCAGAGCATCAAAAACATCCACTGCTCCCACAATGCGAGCTTCTAGGGGTATCTCTTCTCCTTTTTTTCCTTCAGGGTAACCAGAACCATCCATTCGCTCATGATGGGCCAGCACAATCTGTGCTGCTTCTTGTAGGAAATCTATCTCTCCTAAAATTTTATAGCCAATTTCTGAATGTTTGCGCACCAATGAATATTCGTCTTCTGATAATTTTCCTGGTTTAGTTAAAATAGAATCCTGGATGCCAATTTTACCTACATCGTGCAAAACAGCGGCATACTCTAAAGCTTCTCTTCTGGAAGGAGGAAGATGGAGGCGTTCGGCAATCTGCAGAGAAAGGTCGGCCACTCGCGAAGAATGGCCAGCGGTATAGGAGTCTCTGGCATCCAGCGCTGCAATTAAGGCCTGCAGGAGCTGCAAATGATTTTTTTTGGTATCGGCAAAAAGCTTGAAAGAATAACGAGCTACCATGAGGGGAAAGAAAAAAAGAATTATCCCCCAGTAACCTATATAGGTGTACACCAGATACAAAAGTAAAGAAAAAGGGAAAAGGGCAAAGTGCTGGAAGAAAACTTCCCGGGAATTTTTCTCTCTCCAGAAGGAGCGGAGAGATATCCCCTGAGTTAGATAAACTACTCCCCCCACCAAAAGAGTATTAGAAATAAAAAAAACAACGATGGATACCACTGCTGCCCCATAAAAAGGTAAATTCTGCCAGGAAAGCTCATATCCCCCCAGTGCCCGAAACACTTGACCGGATAAAAAAATAGAAAGAGCATGCTGAGAAGCATTGAAAAGAGAAACATAGTAGGGAGATTTGATAGTGGCAAAAAATGCGCACAAAAAAGCTACGGTGGCCGCAAAATAGGGAGAAAAGAGGAGCAAAGCAGCATAGACTAAAGCAAAACTAATAGAGATTGCTACTCCCTCTTGCAGGTAAACGGGCATCAACTCCAGAAGAAAAGCCAGAAAGGAAAAAACAAACAAAGAGACTAAATAAGAAAGAGAAAAATCTAAGTGGAAAAGAGATACTATCTCAAGCAGCACCCCTGCCCCAATTACAATAGAAAGATATAAAGAAAGCTTCCAGTTTCTTTTCTTTTCCACTTCTTAGGAGGGTAGGCCACCCTCTTACTTCATTTTCAAGGCCGCCAGCTATAAACAGCACCACTGGCCAAAATAATGGCCAGTAAACCCAAGAGGACATTAATCAGCTTTGCCACAGCGAAGACCCTCCTTTTCTCCTGGTCTCGCCTCTTTCCGCTACTGAGAGGCGGAGGCCTCCGCTCCGCTATTTATTGTTTTAAAAGTGGCCTACCCTCTTCTCCTTCCCGCTTCGCATAGAAAACCAATTTTCTATTCACCGCATCTAAAGCGGCTCGTGCCACTGCCTGATAAACATCTTCTTTTACTATAGTTGCTCCCACCAGGGTTTCTTCTCTTTGGGGAATATCACAATCTACAAAGGCCAAAGCTACCTCCAGGTCTCCCAGACGCTGAACCAAAACTCCCCGGGGGACAAAAACAATGCCACCCATTCCCTGATTCAGGCATTCCAGAGTAGCTTGAGCCACTAAAGAGTAGCAGCTGCGAGAGCTAGCAGCGCTCCCTGTAGCCGCTCCCCGGTAGAGTTTATCAGCTATTTTAATCTCTACTTCTACCTGGAAAGTCTGGGGATTTTTCTTCCAGCTCAACCCCCACAGCACAGGACGCAACCAGCTCTCTTTTTTTTCTTCTTCTAAATCAAAAGCCACAATGCTAATTTTCTTATGGTCAATATCCAGGCTAAAGCGAGCCTGGAGCACAGTCTCTATATCCCGGGCCAAAAGCTTGGGAGATTTAGAGGGTTTGGAGAGAACATGAATCTCTTTAATCTCCTCCTCTCCCACCACTCTTACATTTATTATCCCCTCAATGCTTTCTATAGCCTGTTCTATTGCTTTCCAATCCCCTACCTCAATCACCCCTTTATCTCAATAAATGGGATCAATTAAGCCATAGCTGCCGTCTTCTCTTTTGTAAACCACCTGAACTTTATCTTTATCCATATCTTTAAAAACAAAGAAAGTATGCCCTAAAAGTTCCATTTGTAAAATAGCATCTTCTACACTCATAGGACGAAGAACAAATTCTTTAACTCTGGCTATCTTATCAACTAAAGGTAGAGCTTCCTCTTTTTTTTCTTCTCCAAGCTCGGCTATAGTCTCTTTTTTCAATACCCCTCTTCTTCCCAGGCGCTCTTTATATCGCTTTACCTGCCGCTCCAATTTATCCATAACCTCATCTAGAGCCGAGCGCCAATCGGGACCTATTGCTTCTGCTCGAATTACTACACCGCTTGCGGTGAGAGTAGATTCTACCTTAACCCTTCCTCGCTCCAGGGTAAAATTTACCGTAGCATCCATAAGGCGGTCAAAGAACCGCTCTAACTTGGAGAGTTTTTTAGCCACATAATCCCTCATTACTTCACTAACTTCCATGTTCCTTCCTTGCACCACTATATTCATCGTCTGCTGCCTCCTAATCCTTTAGTCGTTCTATCAAAATATTTTTCTCCAGCTGTTCAGCTTTTTCCTCATCGAAAATTCCCCCTCCAGGATAAAAAGTATTGGCTAAACCACAACTCACCGCCGCAACAAGAGATTCTTCTATGCTCTTTCCTTTCTGTAAATATTCTACCACAACTCCTACTAAAGTATCACCTGAACCAATAGAATAATCTCCCGATTCTATCTCTTCCCTCATTCTCACCCTCCACATTGCTCCCCGGTAGGCAGCTACTACTCCATTTTTTCCATCCGAGAGAATCACCAATTCTACCCCTTGATTCTGGAAAATTTTCACCGCCTTTATTTTATCTTCCCAGGAGGAAATAGAAAAACCCAGGGCTTCTTGTGCTTCTCTCACGTTGGGCTTTATCATAAAAGGAGCAGCAGGTAGCGCTCGGCGCAGAGGTTCTCCTGAGGTATCCAGAACCGAAAAAGCCCCTTTTCTTTTAGCCACCTCAATCAAAAGAGCATAAAAATCTAATCTTACTCCCCGGGGTAGAGATCCAGATAGCACCACATAATCTCCTTTTCGGAGATTATTTTCTAAAAAATGACGGCAGGCCAAAGCTGCAGAAATGGAAACCAGGGGTCCGGGTTCATTAATTACTGTGTGTCTTTTGGTTTTTTCTTCGTGAATAACAGTGGTGATTCTAGTTTCCCCCACGGGCCAGCTGGTAAATAAAAAATTTTCTTTTCCTAAACCTTCTTTAATCTTTTCCCCGGTACTCCCCCCTTCAAAAATGAGGAGATGAGGATTCCCTCCTTTTCGCCTTATGGCCCGGGCTACGTTAACTCCTTTTCCTCCTACAGTCTCTGTTACTTGAGAAGCCCGATTTACTTCGTTCAAGCTCAACTCTTCCATAATAAGTAAGCGATCCAGAGCGGGATTGGCACAAAGAACAAAAATCATAGAGGATGCTCCTTTAAGAAGATTTCCACCTCCTCACTGGTAGGTAAAGCGGGAATTGCTCCTTTTTTGGTAGTAGTCAGTGCTCCTACCGCATTAGCTCGACGAGCGGCATAAGCGATAGCGCTTTCGGGAATCTCTTTTCTCTCCCTCAAATCTTCCCAGAACATATAAAGAGAACTCAAAAGACCAGCCACAAAACCATCACCAGCACCGGTGGTGTCTACAGTGGCCACAGAAAACCCTTCCATTTCTAACCTATTCTCCCCCTGCACAATCAAGCAACCTCTTTTTCCCCGAGTAAGAGCAAGGAGAGCTAAGGAGAAGTTCTGGGAAAGAAATTCTATAGCCCTCTCCAGATCTGAAGTCCCAGCTAAAAATCGTGCTTCCTCTTCATTAATCTTCAAAATGTCTACCGATTTTAAAGCCTGGCGCATCCGGAAGCGAGCTTCTTCTAAATCTCTCCACAGAGCGGGGCGAAGATTAGGATCGAAAGATAAAAGATAACCATATTTTTTAGCCAAAGAAATAGCCCGCATGGTTGCACTGTAAGCTGGTTCATGAGTCATGGTAATAGAGCCAAAATGAAAAACTCCTTCCCCCTGAAAACACTCTTCTCCTATCTCTCGCTGATCTAATAGCATGTCTGCCCCCGGATCCCGGTAAAAAACGAAGTCTCTTTCTCCTTCCTGAGTAAGAGAAACAAATGCCAGAGTGGTTTTGGCTTTCTCGGTAGAGAAGAGAAAACGGGTGTTCACTCCATTTCTCTCCAAGACTTCCCTCAAAAATTCCCCAAAGGCGTCCTTCCCTACTTTTCCAATAAAATGAGTATCGATTCCCAGTTTAGCTAAACCCACCGCTACATTAGCCGGTGCACCGCCGGGAGCTTTCTCAAAGCCGGGAGCATCTTTTAGGGTAACCCCGCTTACTGTAGAGACAAAATCGATTAAGAGTTCTCCTAAACAAACCGCTTTTTTATTCACTCATCATCCCTCCCTCTATAGCTCTTGCAACCGGGGATAAAAATCTCGCAAAGCGGGATAAAGGTCTCGATACAGACGATAAGCTTTTTGGTAATAATCTACCAGTTCCGGGGAAGGGAGAACCTGCTCGGTTACTTTTACCGCTTTCTCCGAAGCTTCCTCCACCGAAGAAAATACTCCTCTTCCCACCGCTCCCAGAAGAGCAGCACCAAAAGCCGGTCCTTCATCAATTTCTACTCCCCAGAGAGGAACTCCATAAATAGAAGCCTGCATTTCTCTCCACAGAGCACTGCGTGCTCCTCCCCCGATAGCCCTGACTTCCTGAATGGGAATATTCATCTCTCTCATAATTTCAAAAGAATCACGCATACCAAAGGTAACTCCCTCCATTACCGCTCTTACCATCTCATTTTTGCGATGTTTGAGGGTAAGTCCAAAGAACACCCCTCGAGCATAAGGGTCAGCATGAGGAGTACGCTCTCCGGTGAGATAGGGGAGAAAAATCAAGCCTTCCGCCCCAGGAAGAGCTTTTTCTGCCTCAGCAGTTAAAATATCGTAGCTATCTTTTTCTAAAAGAGATGCCAGGTTTTTTTCTTCCATACCCAGTCTATCCCTAAACCAGCGCAGCGACCCGCCTGCAGAAAGCATCACTCCCATAACATGCCATTTACCGGGAACCGCGTGGCAGAAAGTGTGCACTCTTCCTTTTTTATCCACTTTCACCTCATCGCTGAAGGCAAAAACCACCCCCGAAGTTCCCAGGCTCGCAGAAACCAGTCCCGGCTTCACAATACCCGTGCCTATTGCCCCGGCAGCGTTATCCCCTCCCCCTGCCACCACTAAAACCTTGTCTCCCATCCCCCACATCTCCGCTACTTCTTTTTTCAGGTATCCGGTAACTTCTGGAGATTCAAAAGAAGGAGGAAACCAAGAGGGAGGAAATTCCAGAAGGGACATTAATTCTTCTGACCACTTACGACGAGGCACATCGAAAAGAGAAGTTCCCGAAGCATCAGAAACATCAGTAGCAAAATCTCCAGTTAAAAGGAAGCGGATATAGTCTTTGGGGAGAAGAACTTTAGCTACTTTTTCATATAGATGAGGTTCATTGTTTTTTAACCACAAAATCTTGGGAGCAGTAAAGCCAGGAAGAACAGGGTTGCAATTGATACTCATTAACTTCTCTTCCCCCACTATCTGAGTAATTTCTTCACATTCCCGGGCAGTGCGCTGATCACACCACAGAATTGCCGGGCGCAAAACTGCTCCTTTTTCATCTAGAAATACTGAACCGTGCATCTGTCCGGTAAGTCCCACTCCTTGTACCAGAAGAGGGTCAATTTCTGCCATCTGTAAAGCTTCCTTTACCGCCTGTACAGTTCCCTGCCACCAGTCAGCAGGGTCTTGTTCTGCCCAGTTGGGGTAAGGAGTATAGAGGGGATATTCTGCCACCGCTTTAGATATCAATTCCCCTTTTTCGTTCACCAAAACCACTTTACATCCTGTAGTTCCCACATCTATTCCCAAAAAATATTCCATCTTCATCCCTCCTCAGATAATAAGAGTAAAAGGTTCCTCAAGAAGATTCTTTAAAAATTGCAGAAACTGAGCAGCCAAGGCTCCATCAATCAAACGATGGTCACAAGAGAGGCTCAACTCCCACAAGTAAGCAGGAACAATCTCTTTTCCGTTGAAAAAAGGTTTTTTACGGATTGCCCCACAGGCTAAAATAGCTGCTTCGGGGGGATTGATGATGGCGGTGAAAGAATCCACCCCCCACATTCCCAAGTTAGAAACAGTGAACACTCCTCCGGAAACTTCCTCCGGAGTTAACTGGTTAGATCTCGCCTTTTGCGCCAGAGCATTAATTTCTTGAGTAATCCGGGATATCCCCTTCTCGTTAGCATTCTTCACCACCGGAACTATCAACCCTTCTTCCAGTGCTACTGCCACTCCGATATTCACTTCTGGGCTTATCTCTATTTCTTCTCCTGCAAGATGAGCACGGAAGAGAGGAAATTTCTCCACCGCTTTAGCCACCATTTTCACCAGAATATCGGTATAAGAAACTCGCAAACCAGTCTCTTTTTCCACCAGAGGAAGAATTTTTTCTCTCATCTTTACCAGCTCGTCAGCACATATTTCCTGATGAAGGAAAAAGTGAGGAGTGCTTTGATAACTCTCGGTCAGGCGCTGGGCTATGATTTTTCTCATTCGAGAAAGAGGTATACGCTCTTTTTCTCTCGGGACTTTTACTTCTTCTACTATCAATTTTCTCTCTTTTTCTTTTTCCTCTATAGCTTTCTCCACATCTTCTCTTACAATTCTTCCTCCCGGGCCGCTACCTTGTATTTGAGAAAGGTCGATTCCGTGCTCCTCGGCTAAGCGACGAGCCACAGGAGAGACTCTAATTCTTTCAGTCTCCGAAGGAAGAGGAGCTTCTCCTCGTTTTTCTTCTACTTTTTCTTCTTCCATCTTCACCGCTTCTATTTTCTCTTCCGGTTTTTCCTCTTCTTCGGGAATCTCCTCCCCTTCTTTCCCTATATAAGCTACCGCTTCGGTGATAGGAACAGTAGCCCCTTCAGGATAAAGAATTTTTAGAACCACCCCTTCAGTGGGAGATTCTACTTCCATATTAACTTTGTCAGTAGCCACTTCAAAGAGGACATCTCCCTTATTTACCCGATCTCCTTCTTTTACTAACCATTTATTGATAATTCCTTCTTCCATGGTTAAACCTAATTTGGGCATGATTACCTTTTTAGCCATTTATGACGCTCCTTTCTTGCACCAGGCTCATTAATTTCTCCACGTCCACCCTCCGGGGCCCGGTATCTTCCAGCCCAATCTCCCAGCTCTCCCCTTCTCGCAAAATTATCTCCCGTTCCCCGTCTAAAGCTAGAACTCCTCTCTGGCACGGGAGAGAAATAGAAGCTCCCAGAGGTAAAAATTCCCATCTCCGGATTTTTATCTCTTCCACTAAACCCGGAGCTATCGGAGCCTTAACCATTTCCCCTCCCTCTCCTAACTCCACCACTGCTCCTCTTTCTTCTTCCGGGCTAATGCTAATCAATCTTCCCACTACCGAACTCAAGCCAATTTTTAAAGGGCTGCTCTGGGTTACCACTATCAAACGAACTAACTCTGGCTCCCACACCGCTCTTGCTCCTACTGAAGTTTTTTCTACCACTACCACATCAACAAGAGCTAACTCCTCTTTCCCCGCTTCCTTGGATCTGGCCCTCAGTATTTTGCTTTTTTTCACTACTTTTTCCCGCAAAGAATAATTTTCCAGAAAAAAACCCACCGCCAGTCCCATAACTGTAGGCTCAATATTTTCAGCAAATACGTTATTAGTACCCCCAAAAAGAGAGAAAAGGGGAGTGAGGGCACTCTTTTTGGCTACTATCCGGTTAGTTCCATCTCCTCCTACTACCACTAAAGCATCTACTTTTTCCTCATTTACTGCCCAGTCGGTGAAATTTAAAGTATCCACCTCATCACCAAAAACTGGAATAGGAGCACGGTGGAAGATAATTTTCCCGGAAGGAAAATCATCTTCCACCGATCCTACCAAATCGTAAGGATCAGGCATATACATTACCTCAACCGGCTCGCTCACTACACTCTCTATGCCCCGAAGCAAGCGAAGAGTGTAATTAACCTTTTCCTGGTTGCCAAAAACCGAACCATAGGCTATCAATCGCCGGATATCTTTTCCTGCTGCGGGGTTAACCACCAATCCAATTTTATTCAGCTCAGTGAACCTCCTGTCCACCGGTGACGTTAATAGCCTGACCGGTCATATAATCAGAATAAGAAGAGGCTAAAAATACTGCCACATTAGCTACATCTTCTACCGTGCATTCTCTACCCAGAGGAACTTTTTCCACATATATTTTCCTCACCTCCTGAGGAGGAACTCCTAATTTTTTGGAGTATTCTTTATCCAGAAGGTCCCACATAGGAGTGGAGAAAACATTACCCGGGCAAATGGCATTAACATTAATTTTATAAGGTGCTAAATCCATGGCCACACTTTGAGTTAAGCCAATTATACCAAATTTAGAAGCCGAATAAGCACCTAACCAGAGCCCTCCTTTTTTCCCCGATTTAGAGCTGATGCTGATTATTTTCCCACTATTCTGAGGAATCATATATTTGGCTATCTCTCTTATACAGAGAAAAGTTCCTTTTAAGTTTATCGTAATTATACTATCCCAGATTTCTTCCGGGACTTCGGTTATAAAATGAGCCCGAATAATTCCTGCTGAGTTTACCAGAATATCAATCTTACCAAACTGGTCAAATACTGCTTTTGCGGCATCTTCTACTTCTCCACTTTTAGTAACATCCACCTGGAGAGCCAGAGATTTCCTCCCCGCTTTTTCCACTTCCCGGGCAGTTTCTTTTGCTCCTTCTAAGTTTAAATCCCAGCAAGATACATCTGCCCCTTCTTCGGCAAAACGAAGGGCAATGCCTTTTCCAATACCTGAAGCTGAACCAGTCACTATGGCTACTTTACGAGCCAGAGGCTGGGGATCCATTTTCTTCACCTCTTTTTAATTGTTTTCCATAGATACTACCGCCTTAAGAGCGATACCTTGGCGCACTAAATCAATTCCTTTGACCACTTCTTCTAAGCTTAAAACATGAGTGATGAGACGTTTAGCTCTCACTCGCCCGCTATAAATCAGTTTAGCTGCCTCTTCGTATTGAGAAGCATGAGAAGCAAAAACTCCAAAAACTCCCACTTCTTTGTAGTGAACGACATTACTATCAAATTTAATGGTGGGATTTTCTCGAGGTAATCCTCCAAAGAAGCTGATTCTTCCCTGAGGGGCTACCATCTCCAGGGCCTCCTCTTGAGCACTCCCAGATGAGGCCGCTACTATTATCACATCTGCTCCTAAGTTATCGGTAAGTTCAAGTATTCTCTGGGTGAGATTTTCCTCCTGAGAGTTAATGTACTCATCGGCTTCTACTACTTGAGCCAACTTTAACCGTTCCTGGGAAATATCAGCTAAAAATATCTTCCCTGCTCCTCGGTTTCGAGCCAGCTCCACATGCATGCAGCCAATGGGTCCTGCTCCAATGACTAAAACATTTTCTCCGAAACCGATATTCAAGTAGGATTGACCATTGACCACGCAAGACAAAGGCTCCACTAAACTGGCTTCCAAAAGATCGGCATCGGGGGGAAGAACTAAGAGATTTCCTCTCTCTACCCCTTCCCGGGGAATTTTCAGAAATTCGGCAAAGCCACCCGGGTAATCGTAACCAATATACTTTTGCTCCGGACATAAGTTCTGTAAACCCCGCCGACAATAACGGCAGCGGCCACAGGAAATAACGGTAATCACCACTACTTTATCTCCCACCTTATATCCTTCTACTCCCTTTCCCACCTCCACAATCTCCCCGGCTATTTCATGACCGGTGGTCTGAGGGGGCTGAACGTGGGAATGACCATGATGGAAAATTCGCACATCAGTTCCGCAGATGGCACAGGCCGCCACCCGAAGGAGCACTTCTCCCTCTTCCACCTGGGGGACTTCCACTTCCCTAATTTCCATTTTTTCCGGACCCAGAAAAAAAGCAGCTTTCAAAGTCATTTCTCTCCTTTCCAGATATGGTTTTTTAAAGCCGGATAAATTCTCTTATACACTTCAAACCTCTCTTCATATAGTGCATTTCTTTCTTTATCTGGTTCATAAACTTCTCTAACCTTCACCAATTTATTAATCAAACCGGCAAAATCTTCTATTCCCTCTTTTGCTCTCCTCCCTAAAAGGGCCGCTCCTAGAGAAGCGGCTTCCGTAACAGACAGAGCTTCTACCGGTAACCCATAAACATCAGCTTTTATCTGTAACCAGGCAGGGCTTTTGGCTCCTCCTCCCACCGCTCTTAACCTCTCTACCTTTACTCCCGCCTGAGAGAGAAGTTCTAAGTTAAATTTCATCTCATAACTCACCCCTTCAAGAAGCGCCTTTATGAATTCTTCTCGAGAGGTTTCTAACTTGAGTCCCACAATTACCCCAGCAGATTGAGTATCAAAGTAGGGAGTGCCAGTAGTGGTGAAATGAGGTAAAACCCAGATATTGGTGGGCTGAGATGGAATACGAGCGAGAATGAGGTCGTATACATCACAATTTTCTCTCTCTGCTATTTCCTTTTCTTTTTGAGCAAAATTATCCCGGAACCAGCGCAAGAGTGCTCCTCCGGTAAAATTATAAACCATGGTAAGATAAAGAGAAGGAAAAGCGTGGTGATAACAACACAGGTTGTTTTCCTCCATAACCGGGCTGAGAACCAGTTCCCCCAACGCAGGAGCTATGCATTCCACAGTTCCTGTCGCATCCATAGCCAGAGCCGGTTTAATCACCCCTGAACCCAAAGCTCCACAAGGCTGGTCATGACCTCCGGTGGCTACTATCACTTTTTCCTTCCATCCCATTTTTTGAGCAAAAGAAGAAGCTACCTCTCCCACCACCTCCCCAGAAGGAAGAGGGCGAGCCAGGCGCGCCGGGTCAATTCCCGCCAAAGAAAGAATTTCTTCTGACCACTTTTCTTTTTTAACCTCAAACATCATAGTTCTCCCCGCCAAGGAAAAACTAATAGCCGGTTCCACTCCTAAGCGGTGCACTATGAAATCTTCAAAGCATAAAAAATAGCGAGCTTTTTCAAATACTTCCTGTTTATACTTTTTCCACCATAGTATTTTATTCACCGTTCCAATCCCGGAAAGAGAAGTCCCGGTGAGCTCAAAAAAGCGCTTTCTGCCAATTTTCTCCTCCCAGAAGGGAACAAATTCATCCCCTCGCTGGTCAAAAGTGACAATGCTGCGCGCCAAACACTCCCCCTTCTCTCCTACTGGAACCACCGCTTCTCCCTGAGAGGAAATGGCCAGACTGCAAGGAGGGTCATGACGCAGCTTTTGTGTTACCTCCCCTAAACTATCCTCTACCGCCTGGTAAACCTCCTCAGCATCTAACTCTATCCAGCCTGCCTGCGGGTAATAAAGAGGATACTCTCGGTAGGAGAGGGCCACAATCTTCCCTTCTTCGTCAAAGGCCACCACTTTGCAACCCGTGGTTCCTACATCTATCCCCAGGTAGCTCAACTTCTCTCCTCCTCTCTAAAGCAAACTCTTTATATACCGAAGAGCTGACAGGGCATCGGCTTCTTTCTGAATCTCCTCCAGTTTCTTCTTATCTATTTTCTGGACTATTTCTAAACAGTAATTAATCATCTCGATACTGAATCGACAAGCCTCGGCAGGGTCTTCCCGATAGGGAAAAATATCCAATCCCAGCCACCCCTCATAATTAGAAAAATAGAGGTAATAAATGAACTCTAAGGTTTCCCAGAAATGAACGCTCCCCACTGCCATATCGTCATCCCAATCCCGGAAATTATCGTTGAGATGCAGGGCAAAAAGTTTACCATACTTATCTAAAAGAGCCACCACATTGGCCGGAGACTCTTTAACGTTAAAGGAATGCCCGAGATCAATGGTCACTCCCACGTTGGGGCCAATCTCCTGAGCTAAAAAGAGAGCAATTCCGGCATTAGCTATGGTAGAGTGAGTGCGAGGTTCTCGCAGTTTATATTCCAGGCTCAATTTCACTCCAGGGTTGTGGCTGGCTATCTCAGAAAGCGCATCCACGAGAAGGTCCCACTGGGCCTGGTAGTTAATCTGGAAAGGGTAGTCAAAGCCATCCTGCCCGGGCCAGAGATTCATCACCTCTGCCCCTAAATGTTCTGCTACATCCATGGCTTTTTTACTCATCTCTAGAGCTTTTTTCCTTACCTCCTTTTCACACATCAAAGCCCCCCAAGAAAACTCCGGGCTACTAAAGAGATCTACATCACAGGAAGCTAATTTTAAGTCCCTCTTTTCCAGCTCCTTCTTTACATAAGAAGCATTATCTTCATTGAGAGGTGCGGGATAGTGCATCATTAACCCCTGTAAACCCTCTATGGAGGCAATTTTATCCAGGGACTCCTCCAAGGAAACTTCCTTTTTATAACCTTTGGTGCAAAAACGGTCTGGACAACTGCCGAACACCCACACTCCGGTGGCAAAACCTTTGCTTTTCATAGTAAACAAACCTCCTTTTTATTTAAGTTTTGGAAAATCCCCAAATCTTTGGTAGCTTTGAGCTACACAATTACCACTTTATCATTCATCCCACCCACTGAGGGATGTTTTTCCCCTCAGTGAGTTTTTCCCCTTTCGTCTTTGTTTTTTGCCTTCTTCTTTTTTGCTTTTGGGGGGTGATAGGGGGGGCAAAGCCCCTTTATTGTCCACCCTCACCCTCACCCGTCAGAGAGAGAAAAAGAAGGGGGGGTTGATAAAGGGGAATTCTTTCCCCTTTATACTGGTGGAGCATTTTCCACCAGTGGTCTTTGCTTTTTTTGTCTTTTATTTTTTGTTTTTTTATCTTTATGTTTTAGTCCTTTGGGGGGTGATAGGGGGGCTTTCTCCCCCTATAGTCCGTTATTCACTTTTCAAGGTGCGTTTCGTTTATTTTCCAATCTCCCCATACTTTATAAATTTACCTATATTGTACCCCTTGTTTTTTGTAAAAAGGGGGTCTGGGGAGCTCTATTTGCTTTATAGCAATTTGCTGATTTCCTCATGTATCTCTCTCACTGCTCCATAAATTTTCCGGTAAATTTGATACCTGATCTGATAGGCTTCTTTTTTATCCGGAGAGGGAGAAATCTCTTTTTCAAATTTTACCATGGCCGCCATAGCCTCATCCAGGTTAGAAAATATACCCCGGGCTTTCCCCACTAACATAGCGCTTCCCAGAGCTACTGCTTCTTCGGTAAAGAGGGGAAAGAGAGGTTTTTGCAAAATATCAGCTCGAAT
>JAKPIQ010000102.1 GCA_029549715.1 Candidatus Atribacteria bacterium
TATAAGCTGTCGCAGAAAGGTAAAGGATAAATCTGGTAATAGATGGGAATTTGACCTGGTAGCCAGAAGTGGAAATATAGCTTTTATTGTAGATGTAAAAAGTGATTATAATCGAGTAGAATATTTAGACCATTTTACTCAATTAGTTTTACCCAAAGCAGCTGAGCTTCTCCCTGAGCTTGGAGGATGCAAGATTATAGGTTGTATTGCTTCCTTTAGATTAGACCCCTCTATCATTGAGAAAGCTTCGGAGATGGGTATTTTAGCAATCTCCTTAGGAGGAGATTATTTAGAATTCTGCAATCAAGAAGTAGTAGAGACTATAAAACAGACAATAAGGGGGCAAGCCCCCTTATAACCCCCGGAAAAGATAAAGATATAAAAAAGACAAAAAATAAAGGCTTAAAATAAAAAGCAAAACCTACTGAGGAAGAAAGAACCTTCCTCACTATAGGGGGAAACTGATCCCCCTATGACCCCCTGGAAAACTAAAACAATGATTAAAAATATAAAAAACAAATACAACCGAGGGGAAAAGCGTTCCTCAGTATAAGGGGGAGAAAAAGATTCCCCCTTATGAACCCCCAAGATTGCCACGCAAGCGAAACCACGAGCTCGCAATGACCGCTTGGGTGCACACGCGGGGAGGAACAGCGACTCTTGGAGGTTGTTCCTCTTCTCTCATCACAGGGAGCTTCCCTCGTCCGTCATCGCAAGCAGCGCGAAAGCGCTCCGTGGTGATCTCTTTTCCCCTCTCCCTTGACGGGAGAGGGTCAGGGTGAGGGTGGTTTTTTCTCACAAAAATTTCTTTTCCTCAAAAACCCCCCTCCCTTTGTCCCTCCCTCCAGGGGAGGGAGAAAAAACAGACAGTCTACGACGTAGGATAAAAACATAAATAAGATACAAAAGACTACTGGTGGAAAAATCATCCACCAGTACAAAGGGGAAAGAATTTCCCCTTCTAAACCTCCTTCTTTTCTTTCCCTCTCCCTTGACTTCCTCATCTGTCATCGCGAGGAGCGATTGAGGGGGCGATCTCTTTTTCCCTCTCCCTCGACGGGAGAACCCCACATCTTTTTCCCTCTCCCTCGACGGGAGAGGACTAAGGTGAGGGTGGACAATAAAGGGGCGTTGCCCCCTTATAACCCCTGGAAAAGACAGACAGCCTACGGCGTAAAAAAAAGGCAAGAGAAAAAGACAGAAGGAGAAAAAACAAACAGCCTACGGCGTAAACTGAAAATAATAAAAGCATAAAAAGCAAATGCCACTGGTGGGAAAAGCATCCCTCGGTATAAGGGGGAAATCTTCCCCCTTATGAACCTTCAAAATTTCTTTTCCGCAAAAACCCCCCCCTTACCCACCCTGCCAAATTAGTGATTTGGCAGGGAACCCGGGCGCTCCCTCCCTCGGAGAGGAGGGAGAAGGAATAAAGGAAAAACTCCCTCTGTAAAAACCTTTGGATACTCACTAAAGATTCCAGGCATGGCAAAAATGGGAAACTTTACCTCTCTCGACTTACTCTATGGAAACCAGAGGAAGCCGGGGGTCGGGTTCCATTTCCCAGGAATCTTTTTTCCCCCTCTCCCAGTGAAAAAGACCGCAGGCAGCAATCATGGCGCCGTTATCGGTGCAAAAGGAGGGGGAGGGGAAAAAAACCTGCACTCCTCTTTTTTCTCCTTCTTCTTTCATCCTTCTTCGCAGATGCCGATTGGCTGCCACTCCTCCTCCCACCACTATCTGGGAAAAACCCTGGATTTCCAGAGCTTTAAAAGTTTTATTCACTAAAACTCGTACCACGCTCTCTTGAAAAGAAGCTACTAAATCTCGAATAAGTTCTTTATCTTCTTTTTCTTCTTCTCGTAGCCGATGGTAATGGCGCACCACCGCAGTTTTTAACCCGCTGAAGCTAAAATCCAGAGTATCATCATCTTCTAAACCAGCGGAAAAGTGGAAACGGTCTCCCCGAGCACCTTCACTCAGCCTATCAATAATAGGACCCCCTGGATAACCCAGTCTCAAAAACTTAGCCACCTTATCATAGGCCTCTCCTGCGGCATCATCTCTTGTGCTTCCCAAATAATCGTACTTCCCCCACTCCCGAACGGCAATAATTTCAGTATGCCCCCCGGAAACAATCAAAGCTAAAAAAGGAGGCTGTATTTCCGGATGCTCGAGACGGATGGCAAAGAGATGCCCTTCTAAGTGATTAACTCCTACAAAAGGTATATCCCCAAAAAGGGCGATGGTTTTACCTAAACACACCCCCATGAGTAAAGACCCCAACAAGCCAGGACCTTGAGTTACCGCTATTAAATTTATATCTTCCAGAGTAAGATGGGCATCCCGAAGAGCCTGGTCCAACACCCAAGGAAGATACTCTAAGTGTTTGCGAGAAGCCACTTCTGGAACTATTCCTCCAAAACGGCGATGAAACTCCGTCTGACTGGATACCACATTGGATAAAACCTGCAACTTATCATCGACCACGGCTACACAACTATCATCACAGCTGGTTTCTATACCCAAAACGTAAATCAACCCAAACTCTCCTTTTCAAAAAACTTTTTTCATCACCAGAGCATCTTCTCCATCAGCGTAATAATGCTTACGCACCCCGATCACCTGAAATCCAAATTTACGATATAAATTTTGGGCCTTGACGTTAGAAGGGCGTACTTCTAATAAGACTTCTCTGCACCCCTCATTCCGGGCATAATCCAGCACATAACTAAAAAGCTTTTTACCAAATCCCTTTCCTCGGTAGGCAGGATGAATAGCAAAAGTGGTAATGTGCCCTTCTCCCCACACCATCCACAGACCCAGGTAACCAATTACTTTATTTTGAAAAAAAGCCACCCAATAGGTAGCTGCTCGGTTAGATAGTTCACTCAAAAATAAAGAATAAGACCAGGGTTGAGGGAAAGAACTCCGTTCGATGGCCACTACTTGAGGTAGATGACAAGGCCTCATGCGGGAGATTTTAAAATCCCCCTCTTCCCACAAATATGCTTCTCTATCCCCAGACTTTTGAGCCATAAAAGGGCACCAGGGTAAAAATATTTTCTCGACTTATAACCACCTGATTGTTCCTCCACCAGTATAATTCTATTAACCGGAGAGCCTCCGGCAAAGATTGCTGGGGAGGGAAAACAGAGAGGCTTTCCCCTTTTAAAAAGTCCGCTATCTCCTGCCAGGGAGTAATAACGAGAACTTTCCTGTTCCGGTATTTCTTTGCCATTTCTTCTTTGGAACCTGCTTGAATTTCCGGAGAGGGGAAAGATTTTTGGAACCAGGGTTGGAGCTCCATCCAAAAAATCTCCTTCCTCTTGTGCTTTATTACGGGAAGTAAAATTTCATAGTCCTGAGCCAGGGATGTGGGAACTTGATGAGCAATGGCCTCCAGGGTAGGAAAACCCCCTAAGGGCTTTTCCAGAGAGTAAGCTATTCCTTTTGCTACAATGTTAGCAATTTTTACTCCGGTGAAAGAACCCGGGCCCAAACCCACTAAAACTGCCTCCAGCTCTTCTTCCCAATTAAATTCTTTCTGCAAAAGACTCAGGTGTTTAATAAGCCAACGAGAATGGTCTTTTTGGGTATAATGAGTTAAATGGAAAAAAATCTCCTCTGAGGAGGCCAGAGCCATGCTGAGCCAGGGAGTGCTACTATCCAGAGCAAGAATCATAGTACACCTCGATATCTCTTTGTTCTCCGTTTCCGTAGCTCAAGCGAATTAAAAAAAGAGGAGGAGAAAACAGAGTAGGAAACTTATCTCCCCATTCTATTACCATTATTCCTTTCTCATCCTCCCGATACTCTTCCCATCCCAGATCTACCACTTCTTCTTCCTCTTCCAGGCGATAAAAATCTAAATGATAGAAAGTAAAATCTCCTTTTTTATACTCATGAATTAAAGAAAAAGAAGGACTCTTGATTTCCCCTTGCAACCCTAACCCTCGAGCTATCCCTTTCACCAGTTGAGTTTTACCCACTCCTAACTCTCCAGCCACTATAACTAAATCCCCGGGGCGCAAGAAATCTCTGGCCAACCTCTCTCCCCACTGTCGAGTTTCTTCTTCACTTCTACTATGCCAGCGAGCAATGATTTCCATAAATTATCCGATTTTTGATTTTTCCCAGACTGCACAAAATCTCATGAGGTATGGTATGAGCTAAATCCGCTATTTCTTCTATGGTTATTTCCTCTTTCCCCTCTTTTCCTACTACGGTAACAATGTCACCCTTTTTCACTCCTTCAATCTCCGTTACCTCAACAGTCATCTGGTCCATGGAAATATTTCCCCGCGATGGTGCCCTTCTTCCCCTTATCAGCACTTCCATCCGATTAGAAAGGGAGCGGAAAAGACCCTGGGAATAACCAATGGATATCGCCGCCAGCCTGGTTTCCCGAGAAGTGGTAAAAGTTCTTCCATAACCCACAGAAAACCCAGGAGGAAGAGTTTTAACTTGCTTTACCCGGGCCTTTACTCTCATCACCGGCTTTAAATCTAATGGCGGGGCAGCTTCTCTCCCCCAGGGAGAAACGCCCCACAGGGCAATCCCCACCCGGGATAAATCGAGATGCATTTCTGGAAAAGAAAGAAAAGCAGCACTATTACAACAATGTCTCTCCCAGGAAGGATTGCTTTCCGGGAACTGATGCAAAAAAGAAAGAAAATGGTCAAATTGAAAGCGAGTATAGGCCGGGTCAGATTCAGCACTGGCAAAATGAGTCATGACTCCTCTCAAGGAAAGATTGTGGTTGCCTCCCCACTTTCTCCACCACTCATCATTTATCTCTTGAGGCAAAAATCCCATTCTTCCCATCCCGGTATCTACTTTCAAGTGAAAAGATATAACTTTGCCTGCCCGGCGGGCTACCTCCTCCAGAGC
Organism: Candidatus Atribacteria bacterium; assembly: GCA_029549715.1. Taxonomy (GTDB): domain Bacteria; phylum Atribacterota; class Atribacteria; order Atribacterales; family Caldatribacteriaceae; genus Sordicultor. The sequence goes on from JAKPIQ010000102.1 coordinate 4,891, forward strand.
TTGCAGCTCTTCCCCGGAAGAAATCACCGGGGTTAACTGTTCCTTTATAATCGTTTCTGCTTCCTCAGTGAAAAACCCCCCCAGGAGATATATATCCCCCCTCAGGCCTCTTTTCCGTAGTTCATGTGCCTCTTCTACCGAAGCCACTCCAAATTTTCTCAATCCATAATCATAAAGGAGCTTTACTGCCTCCCACCCATGACCATAAGCTTCTGATTTTACCACTGCCATGAGGGAAGAAGAAGACCAATTCTTCAGCACTTCTACATTGTGACGTAAATTACCAGCATCAATCTCCATCCAGAAAGGAAAGAGTATATTCTCCATTTTCTACCATCCTTCGAGCCTCGTTCAGTTTTTCAGCCACTTCCCGGGACAAAATTTGTTTCCTTCCCCCTCTCTCTAAGAGCTCTCCCGCCAGCCCATGAAGGAAAACTCCGCTTATTGCGCTATTTAAAGGACTTAACCCCTGAGCCATAAATCCACCAATAATTCCCGTCAAAACATCACCACTTCCCGCACTGGCAAGCACTGCAGAGCCGGTAGGATTTAAATACACCTCACCCTGGGGAGAAGCTACTACTGTCCCTGCTCCTTTTAAAACTGTAACACATCCTAAAAGAGAAGAAGCTCTTAAGCTGGCAGCAATTCTATTGTCATTCACCTCTTGTACTGAAGTACCTAAAATTCTCGCCATCTCTCCAGAATGAGGGGTAATAACCCAATTGGCAAGGCGAGCACCCCAGTAATCTCTGTTCTGGGAAATAATATTTAGAGCATCAGCATCAATCACTCCCTGGGGGGAGTTTTCTATCATCTTTTCTAAAAAGAGACGGGTAGAAGGCTCCGTTCCCATACCTGGCCCCACGGCTAAAGCTCTGCATTTCCTATCCTGGAACGCTTCTTCTATTACCTTCCAGTGAGATAAAGAATAATGCCACTCCTCAGAAGCAGAAAGATTGACACTCACCACTTCAGGAAGGAAAAGCTTAACCCAAGAAGAAAGAGAGGAAGGCAGGGGCCAGACCACCATCCCTGCTCCTGAGCGATATCCTCCCAGGCACACCAAAAGGCCAGCTCCCAAAAGAGAGGATGATCCAGCTATCACTCCTAAGACTCCCGCTGATATTTTGTGAGTATCCCAGTCTCTTTCAGGAAGAATTTCTCTCACCAAGGAGGGAGTAATCAAAAACCCATCAGCTTTTAGTCCCGCCTCTTGTAAAGGAAGGGGGATACCAATATCCACCAGTTTTAACTTCCCCACATATTCTCGTCCTGGAAAGCTACATAACCCCCTCTTCGCTAACCCCAAAGTAACGGTGAGGTCGGCTTTTACTGCCTCTCCCATTATCCGACCATCGCTGGCCTCTACTCCCGAGGGGACATCCACCGCCACCACAAAGTTACCCGATGCATTTACTTTTTGTATTACTTCCCGGTATACTCCTTCTACTTCTCGAGTAATACCAGTTCCCAGAAGAGCATCTACCACGAGAGCCCCTCCCTCTAGCTCTACCTCCTGCGAGGAAGAGACCTCTACCACAGGAATAGATAGATTTCTCACCACCTGGTAGTTAAAGCGGGCGTCATTTTTCAATTCTTCCCCTCTACCTAAAAGGTAAACTAAAAGAGAAAGAGTGGGAAAACGAAGGTGAAGGTGGCGAGCAATCGCTAAACCATCTCCACCATTGTTGCCCATCCCGCACAGTATATAAATTCTGGAGAAAGAGTGCTTATTTAGAATTTTTGTTATCTCCTCTGCCACTCCCCGCCCGGCATTTTCCATCAATAGCAGAGTATCCACTCCATACTTCTCACAGAGTGTTCTCTCCAGCGTTTGCATGGTTTGTGAGCTAACCAGCTCCACCATTCCCACCTTCTTTTTCTACTCCTATAGCCACCGCCACCGCGAACTGGTGGCTGTGAGAAATAGAGATTTCAATCTCCTCAAAAAGAGGAGGAACTGAAGCAGAAAGCCGGACTTCTGGTTTCCCTCCCGAGGTGTGTGCTATTTTAACCTCTCGCCAGGGAAGAAGGAAATTCTTAGACAAAAAGAGCTTTTTCACTGCTTCTTTACCACAAAAAAGAGCCGCTACTCCTTCTCGTCTTCGTTTTGAGGAACGGTAAAAACTGAGCTCCTCTTCCCCAAAGAGCCTGTTCAAAAAGCGGTCACCAAACCTCTTTACCGCTTGTTCTACTCTTTCTATTTCTACTATATCCACTCCCACTAAAATTCTTTGCTTCACGAAACTGCTTCTTTTTCCTTCCTGACTTTTTCAATTATATCCTCAGCAATTTGGGCCGGTACTTCTTCATAATGGGAGAACTGCATAGTAAAGTAACCCCGTCCCTGAGTGAGAGAGCGCAAATCCACTGAATAGCGGAAAAGTTCTGCCATAGGCACCAGAGCCTTGATCTTTTGGTAACCATCTTGAGGGTCCATACCTAAAATTTTTCCTCTCCGGCTGTTGAGGTCGCCAATAACGTCCCCCATATACTCCTCAGGAACTATCACTTCCACACTCATTATCGGTTCTAAAAGAACCGGTTCAGCCTCAGCTGCTCCTTTTTTGAAAGCCATGGAGCCAGCAATTTTAAAAGCCATATCGGAAGAATCTACCGGATGGTAAGAACCATCATAAACCGTGACCTGCACATCTATCACCGGATATCCAGCCAAAACGCCTTCCTGCATGGCTTCCTGTACTCCTTTTTCCACTGCCGGGATGTAGTTTCGAGGAATGGCTCCTCCCACAATTCGGTCCACAAATTCAAAGCCCTGCCCCCGGGGTAAAGGTTCCAATTCTAAGAAAGCATGTCCGTATTGCCCTCTTCCCCCTGATTGTCTTTTATACTTTCCTTCTGCCTTAGCTGATTTTTTGATAGTTTCTTTGTAGGGAACTCGAGGGATGGTGAGAGAAACCTCCACCCCAAATTTCCTTTTCATCTTTTCCGTCAACACATCCAGGTGGATATCTCCCATTCCATAAACAATATCTTCTTTAGTATCTGGATCCCTGTACAACCGGAAAGTAGGGTCCTCCTCCATAAGCCGGGATAAGGCCTGGCTAATTTTCTCTTCATCCCCTTTACCCAAAGGCCTGATGGCCGCCATATAAGTGGGTTCGGGATAAGTAATGGAGGGGAAGACAATGGGGTGTTCCCGGTCGGCTAAGGTATCTCCAATGTAAGCCTCAGCAATCTTTGCCACCACTCCTATGTCACCTGGCCCTATTTCTTTTGCCGGTTCCTGGTTCTTCCCTCGTAAAAAGAGGAGCTGTCCTATTTTTTCCTCCACCCCTCGCGAAGCATTGTAGAGGCGAGAGTCAGAGGTTATTTTCCCGGAAAAAACCCGGAAAAGAGCCAGTTTTCCCACGTAAGGGTCAGTGATGATTTTAAAAACCAGAGCAGAAAATGGTTCACTCTCATCACATTTTCTTTCTTCTTCCGCTTCGGTAAGAGGATTAATCCCCCGCACCGGGGGACGCTCCAAGGGTGAGGGAGCAAAATCTATCAAAAAGTCGGCCAGAACATCCACTCCTTTATTTTCTCCTCCTGAACCACACAAAACGGGAAATATATTGCGCTCCCGGATAGCAACTCGCAAAGCTTCCTCCAGCTGAGAAGGAGAAATCTCCTCTCCCTCCAGATACAGGTTTAAAAGCTCATCACTGGTTTCAGCTATGTTTTCCACCAAATTTTCTCGAGCGTGATGCGCCATTTCCTGCATCTCTTCTGGTATCTCTCCTTCTTCCACTTTCCCCTCCTCTCCAAAGTAAAGAGCTCGAAAGCGGAGCAGATCTATCACTCCTCTAAAGTCGCTCTCTTTGCCCACCGGGATAAAAAGAGGCGTAGCCTTGGGATCTATCTTCTCCCGTAATTCTTCCACTGTCTCATCAAAATTAGCCCCTTCCCTGTCCATGCGGTTAATAAAGAAAATAACTGGTAGATTTTCCTGGGAAAGATATTCCCAGACTTTCTCCGTCCCCACTTCTACTCCTGAAGTAGCGCACAATAGCACCACTGCGCTGTCTACCACTCTTACTGCTCCTAAAACGTTGCCTACAAAATCAGCATATCCTGGAGTATCAATCAAATTAACTTTACACCCTTTCCACTCCCAGGGAAGAATGGAAAGGTCAATAGACATACCCCGTCTAATCTCTTCCGGCTGCCAATCAGAGACAGTGTTGCCTTCTTCCACCTTACCCCGACGGGACAGTAGCCCCGCGTTGAAAAGTAGAGCTTCGCTCAGAGTAGTTTTTCCTGTTCCAGCATGAGAAAAAAGACCTACATTTCTGATATTTTTACTCGCAAAGCTATTCAAGAAACAATCCCCCTTTCTCCAAACACATCATCTTTTTATCTTTCAGTGTCACAGCTTTTCACTCCATAGGAAAAACCAAAAACTCAGGGCCAACAACCAGGCCCAAATCCTGACTTCTTTATCTCTCCTCCGCTTCCTTTGGAAGCTTTGCCACTTCTTTTTAAGGGTCTCCACCCACTCCACTTTTTACACCTTTTTATACAAAATCTTTAACATCTTTTTCAGTGTACCTATTTCAACATCCCAGGCCATTTTACCACGTACAGCCAGAGATATCTCACCAGTTTCCTCCGAAACTACCAAAGCTAAAGCATCAGTTTGCTCGGTTACCCCAATTCCCGCTCGGTGACGAGTTCCTACCAATTTTTTTATTTCCGTACTTTCAGATAAAGGGAGAATGCACCCTGCAGCTACGATTCGGTTTTCCCTCAAGATAGTAGCACCGTCGTGAAGAGGAGACTCGGATAAAAACAGGGAAAACAGAAGCTCGGGAGAAAAGAAAGCATCAATCACCACTCCGGTTTGAATAAAATCTCGCAAATTATTGCTGCGTTCCAAAACTATTAAAGCCCCAATTCTTTTGCGAGAGAGAGTTTGGCAGGCTAAAGCGATATCATTGATGAACTGGTCTCTACTCTCTTCGTTCTGGAAAAAGTAATCTTTAACCGTCTCCCCTCGGCGGTAAATTCGATTAAAAAAAACCCGCCGTAACTCGGGCTGAAAAACTATCAGACTTCCTACCAGGTAAACAAAAATCAGCAGCTTCCAAAAAAAATCGAGTTCTTGAAGTCCTAAAAAGTTGGAGGCACCAGCCAGAAGAAAAAAAAGGGGGAGCCACCTGAAAGATAAAAAAAGGGAGGTCCCCCTGATTAACAAACCCAAACGATAAAAAAGGTAATACAGTATTATGATTTCTGGTACAAAACGCCACAACCAGGCCGGAACCAACCAGGCTTCCTCCTAACTCAAAATTAGAGCCAGAAGTGCTTTCTGAGCATGAAGACGATTCTCTGCCTCATCCACTACTACTGAATGCGGTCCGTCCATAACCTCATCAGTTATTTCCTCTCCTCGTTTAGCAGGCATGCAATGCATAACTATGAAGCCAGGGGAAGCCTTAGATAAAAGATAGTCATTGACCTGATAAGGTTGTAAAAAAACTTTCCTTTCTTCTTTTTCTGCTTCTTTACCCATACTGGCCCATACATCAGTATAAACCACTTCTGCCCCTTCTATCGCTTTTTGGGGATCAACTTCATAAACGATCCGAGCACCGTTCTGTGCCCCTGTTTTTTGGGCCTCCTCCCAGATTAAAGGAGAAGGCCGGTAGCGCTCGGGAGTACTCACTGTAAGCTCCAGTCCTAAAAGAGAAGCTGCCTCTATCCAGGAGTGACAAACGTTGTTTCCATCCCCCAAAAAGCAGATTTTTATTTCTTTAAGCTTTCCCTTCTTTTCTTGAATAGTCAGCAGATCTCCCAGTACCTGGCAGGGATGATAAAGATCGGAAAGACCATTAATCACAGGAATAGAGGAAAAATGGGCGATTTGCAGAAGATTTTCATGAGCAAAAGTACGAATCACTAAACCATCTACCATTCGGTCTAAAACCTGCGCCACATCCTTTACTGCTTCTCGCTGTCCTAACCCTACTTCCTGAGGTCCAAGATAAAAACCATCTCCACCCAATTGCCGTATTGCTACCTCAAAGGAAACTCGAGTTCGCAGGGAGGGCTTTTCAAAAAGAAGAGCCACTATTTTACCTTGTAAGGGTTTACTTTCCCTTACCCCCATCATTTCTATTCTTTTCAGTTCTCGAGCAGTATCCAAAATATAGCAAAGTTCCGATGGCAAATAATCAGCTAACCTTAAAAAATCTCTACCTCGAAATCTTCTTCTATCCATATCTATTCTCCTACCAGTGATATGCCTTTCTCACATAAGGAGAAAGAAAGGCACGCAACACCGCCCCATACCCTGCCTGGAATTGCACCACTTCTCCTACCTGATAAATTTTATCGCTTTCTTCTATATCCATAACCAGATAATTACTGGTAGCTCCTATTATTTTAGCATTTTCATCGGCAAAACATAACTGATGCTCATCGCTATCTTGTTTTCCCAGAGCCAGAATCATCCTTTTTCTTTTTCCTTCTCCCAGCGGCAAGTTAATCTCCCCGAAGGCATCAAATCCTTTGTCCCTTTTCCTATCCGGCTCTTTGCTTTTTATCTCCACTATCTCTGCCTTAAGAGTGAAGGCTCCCCCTTCCAGCCATTCTATAGGTTTTCCTCGGCTGATATCATTCCCCAAAAGTAGAGCTTCTCCCAGGCGTATTTCATCTACCCCCTTTATTTCCTTTTCTTTTTCCCACAGAGTAAGAAAAGTAGTCCCTCCCACTGAGAGAATAATTTTTCTCCCCCATTTCTTTTCCCACTTTTCTTTAAAATCCACCAACCTTTGCAATATCCTCTCATCGGGTAAAACTCCACTGAGACAGGCTAAAGTAGAGCAAATCCCCTCTATGTGGATATGAGAGAAATTACTAATTTTATCTCCCATTTCTTCTATTTCCTCAGGAAGAAAACCCTCCCGTGCATCACCGCTTTCTAAGGCCAAAAAGATAGGCACAACCTTCCCCCTCTTTTTTGCCTCTAGATTGAGGGCCTCTACTGTCTCCCAGTGGGAGACAAAAGGTGTTATACCTTCTACTACAATCGTTTCTATTTCTTCTTTCATAGGAAGGCTGATGAACAAAAGCCGAATCCCGGGAGGCAACAAATTTTTAATTTTGAGCAAATTTTCCAGATTAGAATCAGCAAAGCTCGCTATCCCCGAGTGATAAAAAAGAGAAACCAGGGGAGCGTCAGCTAAAAACCCCTTGGTTACTGCCACCAGCTGCAGGTGCCAGCTGGCACATCTCTGGAGAAGAACATCCACATTTCTCTTTATCACACTCAGGTCAACCTCTAAAAGAGGATAAGTGTTGCCCACTTTAAATCCTTTCTTTTCCTGGTGTTCCAGAAGATAAATAAAACTATCTGGTGAGGAAATGACGAAAGCCCCTCGGGGGGCAAAAAAGAAATTTTAACGTTTGGAGAACTGAAAGCGAGCTCGAGCGCCTCTCTGCCCGTATTTCTTACGTTCTTTCATCCGGGGATCACGGGTAAGCAAACCAGCTTTCTTCAAGGTGGGGCGTAAGTTTTCATCTACCAGGACTAAAGAACGGGCAATCCCGTGAGCCAAAGCTCCCGCCTGGCCACTCAAGCCTCCTCCTTCCACCTTAGCTTCCACATCGAACCGTGATTCACTGCCCACCAGAGCAAGAGGTCTCTGAAGCATAATCTGCCAGGAGGGCAAGGGAAAATAATCTCGAAAGTCGCGACCATTTACTATTATCTTCCCGCTCCCCAGAGTGAGCCACACTTTAGCCACCGAGGTTTTCCTTCTACCAGTGGCATAATATTTCGGATTTATTCCCACTTCATTCACTCCTTATCTTCCAATGGAATAGGGTTCTGAGCCTGGTGAGGATGAGAAGGACCAGCATAAATTTTAAGCTTGCGAATCATTTTCCTTCCCAAACGATTATGGGGGAGCATGCCCCACACTGCTCGACGAATAACTTCTTCTGGTCGACGGCTCAGGAGCGACCCCAGGGTTTCTGATTTAAACCCTCCGGGATAACCAGTGTGCCAGCGATAAAGCTTCTGGTCCTTTTTTTTGCCAGTCACTTTCACTTTTTCAGCATTGACCACTATTACGAAATCTCCCACATCCATAAAAGGGGTGTAGATGCTCTTGTGTTTGCCCATTAAAATCCGGGCAATTCGAGAAGCTAATCTCCCCAGGACCTGGCCTTCAGCATCTACTACATACCATTTTCTTTCTATTTTTTCCACATCTGGGATATAAGTTTTAGTCGACATTCCAACTTCCTCCGTCTTTTTAACAAAAATCAAAAAACTACTTGGCATTTTAAATTAAATCCCAAGGAGTTGTCAAGAGACATGAGAACATCTTCTCTATACTCCCTTCTTTTTTTATCATTGCAAGGACTTTCCTTTTCCCTCATCGCGAGGAGCGAAGCAACACGGCGATCTCGTTTTTTTAAGTGTAAGGTCGCCAGGTCACTGATGCAACGTGCTTGCAATGGCCCCTTGGGGGCATCCCTACAATTCTCGGAGATTATCGAGGAAGATAAGTCACAACGAAAGCACATAAAGCGTAAAAGAGCTAACAAATCATATAATCTTAATTTGATACAATAGGCGTGTGAACAAGTTGTAAAGGCTTAAAGAGATTTGTCAGAAATATAATATTACCCTGGTATATTTATTTGGTTCTCAGAAAAAGAATGCTCTACATATTTTAGAAAACAAAGATATTTCCCTGAATGACCCATTAGCCGGCATAGACGCAGAGGTAGTTTTCTTGAACAATATAGAAAATATGAAAGAAAGGTATAAACTTTATAGAGATATATACAACGAGTTAGAAGAGCTATTTAAGCCCTATCCCTTAGATTTAGCATTCCTGCAAGAGAACCACTCTATTTTTCAGGTTGAAGCTCTAAAAGGAATATGTGTATATAGCGCGAGCGAAGAGCTCAAAGACCACTACGAGATGATAATACTCAGGAGAGCAGCAGATTTTAAATATGTCCTGGAACAATACATAGAAGAGGCTTTGGAGCAATACTGACTATAACCACGATAAACAAACAATTTGTGAGAGAAAGGCTACTTCTTGCAAACTCCTTCTTCCAGGAGCTCCATGACCTGGCTTTGCTGAACAAAAACTCTTTTATATCTCAAAAAAGAAACGCAGTGGCAGGCATGTCCGTTTCAATCCCTCACAAGCAAGCCAGAGCCCAGAACTAACAGTACCCAGATCTTTTAAACCCACTCTTCTTAGAATTTCGTTGTGGGAATTTTTATTTGTTACCCATATTTTCAGACTGCTTATAAGCTTTAATGCCTTCCTTAATCCCTTCTTTGACTGCTTCTTTAATTGCATCAACTAAATCTTCTCTCATGACTTCAAACTCACGATAGAATCCATCAAATTGAGACCTGATAGTTTGTTCCAGTGCCTCCCCAATCTCTGCATATACCTCACTAGCGTAGCCACCGACTATCCCAGGAGAGTTTTCTGCATACTTCCTGAGCGATTCGATAAGACCGGCTTTCCTCATTGCATCGTCTAAAGACATTTTATTACTCCCTCCCTCCTTTTTCCTTCTTGCCTTATTTTACCATTTTAATTTCTTATAGTTAAGCCAGGCTATAAAGAGGGGAAAGACTCCCTGAAAAAGAACAAAAATAAAAACACAAGTAATGAAAAACAAATGACTCTTTGCGCCTTGCCTTTTTAAGGAGTTGAAGGAGGCAGCAAGTCTCAATCCCTAATAGTTAAACTAAAAACCTGGTATAGACCTGAATAAACCTGTTACCCCACATCATGATTCTTCAATTCCTGAAGAATTTCTTCTTTGACCTGCTGCTTTACCTCCGATATGATGTCTCTAACGAGAGAGGTATAGAGCGGAGAGAGGTAAGACGCTACTCGGTCTGGAGCTCCTGCCATTCTCTTGGTTCGCTCAATCTCGGCCAAAGTTTTCCCAATTCTTTCAGCAAAATCAGACACATAATTCACCCCCTTAAAGGGTTAGAATGTTATAAGCGAGAGCAGAAATTTCTCTCTTAATGGATATCCTAAACTTTATCGCCTTTAATTTCAATAGACTATAAGGGGGCAAAGCCCCCTTTATAACCCCCCAGAAACCAAAAAAACAAAACACAGACAAAAACAAAAGATTAAAGACAAAACCACTGAGGAAGAAAAAGCAAACAGCCTACGGCGTAAACTGAAAATAATAAAAGCATAACAGAGAAAAAAACACCGAGGGAAAAAGCAGGCAGTCTACGACGTAGGATAAGAACATAAATAAAAACACAAAAGACTACTGGTGGAAAAACATCCACCAATATAAGGGGGAAAGAATTCCCCCTTATTGTCTCCTTTCTTTCCTTTTCCCTGAACTCATTTCCTCCCTCAACTCCTCTTTCTTTTTCCCTCTCCCTTGACGGGAGAGGGAGAGGGTGAAGTTCCGCAATGTCAAGGCCGGCCTTAAATTGATCCACTTTAGCCGGTTTAATTTTGACCCACCTCTTAGCTTTTAACCTGATGAATTAAGGTCAGGTGCTCCATAAACTCCAGCTCTTATTCTATCTTTAAGTCGATAACTGTTACCCCGGATATTTATCACCTGAGCATGGTGAAGTAACCTATCCAGTAAGGCAGTAGCTAAAATGGGATCTCCCATCACCTCCCCCCATTCCCCAAAGCTTTTGTTACTGGTTATGATGATACTTCCCCTCTCATAACGACCACTGATTAGTTGAAAGAATAAAGTGGCTTCTAATTTATCCAGGGGAAGGTATCCCACCTCATC
>JAKPIQ010000121.1 GCA_029549715.1 Candidatus Atribacteria bacterium
CCCGGAAGCTCAGAAGTTTTACGAAGAATTTTATCAATTCTACCAGAAAGTATACTATAAAAACCAGGAGCTTTTTCAGGAATTTTCCCGGTTTCATTTAGCTTAAGAATTGATTAATGGTAGGGGAAGATAGAGAGAAAAAAATCGTCTGGGTAAAATGCTGCATGATTTTTACCTGGTATTTCAGGCTGGTAGAGGCTTGAGGGGCTTTAGTAAAGAATTATCTCGGTTTTGTTTCTATGTAGAGCGATGATGAGCTTTTCTTTTCTGTACCGAAATATCGAATATACACGGGGTTTTTCTGAGTTTTAAATAATTTTATATGAAAATATGAAAATAGCTCAGAAAAGTAAAAGCCAAGAGGACATTTTCATCCTTAGTCTAAATTTTAATTTGACTTCTCTTGATTATTGACAGGGGGGTGATTTATGAGTATCCTAATTCAGGGTTGTGAAAATGAAAAAGGGGATTTTGAAAAATGGGAAAGGGAACCTCCTCGCTTTTAACGAGGAGGTTTTTTGTGCATTGTGGTAGAAGTGGTGGTTGGGTCTTTAATTAAGGAGGCTGCATCCTAACAAATGTGTAGCGTATTCTGAGAAGGAGAGTGTTTTGTTTGAGCTACGCAGATAGGAGGGCTAAAAAGTGAAGTGGAAGCACAAAGACCTGCTGGGAATTAACCTTTTGAGCAAAGCAGAGATTGAATATCTTCTGGAGAGAGGAGACTATTTTCGGGAATTCTTAAATTACTCCCCCAAAAAAATGAAATATGGAGAGGGTTACTGTCTGGTTAATTTTTTCTTGGAGCCCAGCACTCGAACTCGAGTTTCATTTGAAACGGCCGGCCGGCTCCTGGGAATGGAAGTAGTTAATTTTACTACTGAGATAAGCAGTTTTCAGAAGGGAGAAAGCTTAGAAGATACAGCTAAAACTCTCTCTCGAATGAAGTTTGATGTTTTAGTGGTACGCCATCACCAAAGTGGGGTAGCAGAATATTTGGCTCAACTTTTGCCTCTTCATGTAGTAAATGCTGGTGATGGAATGCGAGAGCATCCCACTCAGGCTCTTCTTGACCTTTTGACTTTACAGAGAAAATTTGGATACTTTCCAGGATTAAAAATAGCCATAGTGGGAGATGTTTTACACAGTCGGGTGGCTCGTTCTCTTACTTTAGGATTGAAAAAGTTAGGAGCAGAAGTTTTTCTATCTGGTCCTCCTACTCTTCTCCCTCCGGTGATGGAACATCTGGGAGCTAAAATAATTTTTCCTGTAGAAGAAGCAGTAAAAGGGGTTGATGTAATATATCTTTTGCGCATTCAAAAAGAAAGGCAGGAAGCTGGTTATTTTCCCAGTATTCGGGAATATGCTCATTTTTTTGGCTTGAAAGAAAAGTGGCTAAATAAAAAAAATGGTGGGCCATTTATTATGCATCCTGGACCGCTGAATCGGGGGGTAGAGATTGGTTATAGTCTTACAGAAGAGAGTTTTTCTCTAATAGAGGAACAGGTAACCTGTGGGGTAGCCATAAGAATGGCAGTTCTGGAAACTCTACTTCAAGGAGAAAAACAATGAAAAAAATTTTAATTAAAAAGGGGACGGTGGTTTTTCCTCAAAGAGGAGTTTTGCAGGATGCCGATATATTGGTGGAAGATGGATTGGTAGCCCGGGTAGGAAAAGGCATAGAGGATACTCAAGCTTGCCCTGTCAATGCTTCTAATCTTTTGGTGGGGCCAGGATTTATTAACCTCCATGTTCATTTGCGAGAGCCGGGAAGAGAAACTGAAGAAAACCTTTGGACTGGGAGTCGAGCTGCAGCACGAGGAGGATTCACCTCAGTGGTTTCTATGCCCAATACTCACCCTCCTATTGATAATCCTCTCTTAGTTCGGTATCTTCTCCTTCGAGCCAAGGAAATAGGCTTAATTAACATTTTTCCTGCTGGAGCGATAACTGTGGGTCTAGAGGGAAAAGAAATGGCAGAATATGGACTGTTGAAGGAAGCAGGGGTGATAGCTTTGAGTGATGACGGTAGAGGTGTACAGGATGCTCGCCTTCTCTATTTAGCTTTCCAGTATGCTCAATATTTTAATCTTCCTTTTATTCTCCATGAGGAAGATGAAGGCTTATCTCGGGGTGGAGAAGTCAGCGAAGGAAAAGTGGCCGCTCTTTTAGGAAAGAGAGCTATTCCCCGGGTAGCAGAAGAATCTTTAATGGCTCGAGATTTGGTTTTAGCTTTCCGGACCGGTGCTCGAGTTCACTTTACCCATCTTTCTACTGCTTTACAAGTGGAGCTTTTACGCTGGTTTCAGAAAAAAATGCCAGTTAGTGCCGACGTTACTCCCCATCATCTGCTTTTAACGGAAGAAGATGTTTTGCAGTGGGGAAGTGAGGCTAAGGTAAAGCCTCCTTTGCGCTCCCTTGAAGATCAGAAAGCGCTAAAAGAGGGAGTAAAAGAAGGGGTAATCTCCATACTTGCTTCTGACCATGCGCCCCACCCCCTCGAAGATAAAAGTCTTAGTTTTAGTGAGGCTCCTTTCGGGATATCCAATCTGGAAATAGCCGTTCCTCTTTATGCTAAGGCCTTAATAGAAGAAGGAATAATCAACTGGGTGGAGTTATGGGAAAAACTGAGCTATAATCCAGCACTCTTTTTAGGACTTAATAATAAAGGAATTTTAGAAGAGGGAAAAGATGCTGACATCACCATTGTGGATCCGGGAACCAGAAAAAAAGTGAAAGTTTCCGATTTTGAGTCACGAGGAAAAAATTGTCCTTTCGAGAATTGGTCTTTACTGGGATGGCCAGCTTACACTATAGTAGGTGGTAGAATGGTAATGGCGGAAGGGAGTATTGTAGAAGATGAATTTTGCTGATCAGGTGGTTAAAAGGGTGCAGAATAAAGGACCTTTAGTGGTAGGTCTGGATCCTCACTTCCAGCTTCTACCTCCTTATCTGTGGGAGAAATGGATAGAAGAAGAAGGACAAACATGGAAAGCGCTTTCTCATTGCCTTTTAGAATTTAACTCTCTTATTTTGCAGGCTCTTTCTCCGGTGGTAGGGTTTGTCAAAGTCCAGGTGGCTTTCTACGAGGCTCTAGGGGTGGCAGGGATGACGGCTTTGAAAGAAACAATTGACGAAGCCCGAAGAAGGGATTTTATAGTGATTTTAGATGGAAAGAGAAATGACATTGCCAGCACCGCTATTTTTTATGCTCAAGGATATCTTTCTCAGCTGGAAATAGGGAGAGGATTAACTTTGCCCTCTTTCTGGAATGTTGATGCTATAACCGTTAATCCCTACTTGGGTGAAGACAGCTTACAGCCTTTTTTCGAGGAAGCTAAAAAAGAAAATAAAGGAGTGTTTGTTTTAGCTCGTACTACTAACCCTTCTGCTCCTTTTATTCAGGATGTGGGAGAAGAAAAGGTTTTCGTTCGTGTGGCCCGATTAGTGGAAAAGTGGGGAGAAGAAGTGATGGGGGAGAGTGGATTTAGTTCTTGGGGGATAGTGATAGGAGCCACTTATCCTGAAGATATGAGGTTTTTGCGGGAAGAGTTTCCCTCTCTTTTATTTCTTATACCCGGGGTGGGAACGCAGGGAGGAGATTTTTCTTCTCTTCGTTTTGCTTTTCGAGGAGACGGTGAGGGAGCACTTGTTACTATTTCTCGGGATATAATTTTTCACTATCGCCAAGAGGACAATGACAGGGGTTGGGGATTTGAAAAAAAAGCCAGGGATAGAGCTATATTTTATCAGGAGAGCCTGAGAGAGATTTTAAAATGAGGGAAGCTATAATAGAAGAAAAAAAGTGCTGGGGAGAGCGATTTGTCCAGTGGAGATTACAGGAGGAGGAGATAGCCCGCTGCGCTCAGCCGGGGCAATTCGTTATGGTGAGGGTGCAGAACAGTTTTGATCCTTTATTGGGCCGTCCCTTGGCAATTATGAAAGTGGAAGGAAATAGTTTTTATCTCTTTTTTGAAGTGGTAGGCAGGGGGACAAAAATTTTTTCTTCTTTGAATGTGGGAAACAGGTTAGAAGTGTTAGGGCCCTTAGGTAGGGGATTTTCTCTTTCTCCCTCTCAGGCTTTAATTGTTGGGGGAGGAAGAGGAATAACTCCTCTTTATTTTTTGGCCTCTCATTTTAAGGAAAACAAGATTCCTTTTACTTTTTTCCTGGGAGTGAAAAATAAGGAGGAGTTATTTATGGCCGATTTTTTACAGGATTTCTCTGGCAATCACTTCTGGAGCTGCGAAGAACCGGTAGAGGAAGTTTTTTGTGGAACAGTGCTTTCTCTTTTTCATGACTGGCTGGAAGATAGAACTCTTCCTTCGGGAACCAGAGTGTATGCCTGTGGTCCAGAGGGAATGTTAAGAAATCTTTATCAAGAAGAAAGAATATCAGGTGTTCCCTTAGAAGTTTCCCTGGAGACTTTTATGGGTTGCGGTTTTGGAGCGTGCATGAGCTGTGCAGTGGAAAAGAGAAATGGTGATGGTTATTTCCATGTGTGTAAAGATGGACCGGTATTTTTAGCTCAGGAGCTCAAGTGGTAAATCTGGCGGTAAGCTTGGGAAAATTAAGTTTGAAAAATCCAGTAATTTTAGCCTCCGGTACCTGCGGCTATGGGAGAGAAATTTCCCCTTACCTGGATTTGAATCAAATGGGGGCAATAACAGTGAAAGGTTTAAGTTATCATCCTTTTCCCGGGAATCCCCCTCCTCGATTACGAGAAGTGTATGCGGGAGTTCTTAATTCTATTGGTTTAGAGAACAAAGGCGTTCATCGCTTTATTCAGGAAGACCTTCCCTTTCTTTCTTCTTTGGATACTCGCTTGTTAGTTAATATTTGGGGGCATACAGAGGACGAGTTTACTCGAGTAGCACAAGAGTTAGATAAAGTGGAGAGAGTAGATGCGGTGGAGATTAACGTTTCCTGTCCTAATATGGAAAGAGGAAGGGCAGTTTTTTGCTCTGATCTGGAGATGCTAAAATCCATAGTGGGGAAGGTCAGACATGTAACTCAAAAACCTCTGATTGTAAAATTGGGTCCGGAGGTAGGGGAATGGGAAAAAACTCTGGATATTTTAGAAAGTGAGGGGGCGGACATTCTTAGTCTCACTAATTCTTTTCCTGCTCTTTTTATAGACGTGGAAAAGGAAGACTTTTTCTTTAAACGGAAATTTGCTGGCCTCTCGGGCCCGGCTATTAAACCTCTGGCTCTGAAGATGGTTTATGAGGTGGTAAATTATACCTCTCTTCCGGTTATTGGTATGGGAGGAATAGTTAGTGCCTATGATGCTTTGGAGTTTTTATTGGTGGGAGCGAAAGCAGTGGCTTTGGGAGTAGCCAATCTTTTAGATCCCGGCTTGGCTTTGTCTGTTCTGGAAGGAATAGAAAAGTACCTACAGGATAGAGAAATAGAAGATTTAGAAGACTTAATTGGGAAGGTGAAATGATAAGATGGAAAGAGAAGAAATATTAGAAATTTTTCGCGAGGCAGGCGCTTTTTTAGAGGGCCATTTTCTTCTCACTTCTGGGTTACACAGCCCTGTTTATATAGAAAAATTTAAGGTTTTGCAATTTCCTCGATATGTGGAGAGTCTGGGTGGAGAAATAGCTCACCACTTTTCGGGAGAAAAAATAGACGTGGTAGTAGGACCGGCGGTAGGAGGGATAATTTTAGCCTACGAGGTGGCTCGCCAATTGGGAGTAAGGATGGCTTTCACCGAGCGGGAAAAGGGAAAGATGGTCTTCCGTCGCGGTTTTCAGCTGAAAGAAGAAAACCGGGTTTTGATTGTGGAAGATGTGGTAACTACTGGAGCCTCGGTAGAGGAAGTGATAAAAGTGGTGGAAGAAACCGAAGCCCAGATTGTAGGAATAGGAGCTTTGGTAGATAGAAGTGGAAAAAGGGCTACTTTCTCTTATCCCTTTTATCCTCTTTTGGAGATAGAAGCGCAAACTTACTCTCCGCAAGAGTGTCCTCTGTGTCAGAAAAAAGTTGCTCTACAGAAGAGAGGTAGCCACTACCTATCACAGGAGGAAAATGGTGCCTGATTGGAAAGCCTTGTTAGATAATGAATTTGACCTTTTTGAGCCTATCAATCTGGCTCAGAGTTTGGTGCGTATTCCCAGCGTCTCCGGGGAGGGAGGCGAGGCAGAGCTAGCTCGTTTTATTGCCAATTACTTTATCGACCGCCAAATTAAAGTAGAATGGCAGGAAGTGGAAGAAGGAAGAGCTAATTTAATTGCCGAAGTAGAGGGAATTTTAGGAGAGGGTCCCACCCTTCTTTTTAATGGCCATCTTGATACCGTTCCTTTGGGTAGTGGCTGGACTTACCCTCCTCTGGGGGGAGAGATTGTGGAAAATCGACTTTATGGGCGGGGAGCCTGTGATATGAAGGGAGCTTTAGCTTCTATGATATATGCTACTTATATGGTTTCTCTGTTTGCTCCTTCTCTCTACGGTAAACTGAAATTAGTTTTTGTGGTAGATGAAGAAGGAAGTAATTTAGGAGTAAAACACTGGATAAAGTCTTATAAAGAAAGGGGAGAGGTGGTAGACTTTGCTCTGGTGGGTGAGCCTACCGGCCTCAATATTAGTTTAGGTCATCGAGGGGTAGCGGCCTACCAGGTAAAAATGAGAGGGAAATCCTGTCATATGGGAATAGCCGAGCGGGGAGTAAACGCTATTTATCTTGCTTCTCGAGCAATACAATCTATAGAGAAAAAAAATCAAGAATTGAAAAAATTTGCTGACCCGGATTTGGGGAATCCTACCTTACACGTGGGTAGAATCCAGGGGGGGACATTCCCAAATGTAGTTCCTGATGTGTGCGGTTTTGAGGTGGATGTGCGCACTGTTCCTGATTTTTCTTTGGAGAAAATGGAGGAAACTATACATGAGGTTTTGGATAACATCCAACAAGAAAAAGGGCTAAAATTCCACTACCAGATTGACCAATCTATTCCCTATCTTCCTCCGGTAAAAATTAGTAGAGATTTAGAAGGAGTTAAAATTCTCTCTCGCTCTATCAGCGATGTTCCTGGGGAAATTCCTACTTTTGCTCCTTTTCCTGCTTCCTGTGAAGCTTCTTTTTTAGTGGGGGCCGGGATACCTACTTTGATATTTGGACCAGGTAGAATTGAAGAAGCTCACACTGCTAATGAATTTATTTCTGTTACTCAAATAGTGGCCGCTTCTCGTATCTATTCTCTTTTAGCTCTGCGCTTTTTGGGAGGGGAATGAGCTTAAGGGTGGTTTTATTTTTTAAATGTGGTACAATGTCAGTGGAGAAGGAGAGTGGGAGGATTAATGTCTGAAGACGTGGATTATCCGAGTAACAGGCGCCAGAGAGCGCTTGCTGCTTGGTGTGTTTTTCGTAGTGTTCTAGTTGTACTTTCTTTTTATAAAATCCGCTTAAAAGAGCTTCGTTCCCTGTTCTTCCCTGCTTCGGGGAGGTTGTATTAAGCTTTATGGGGTATTTAGCTACTATTCTTCTCATCCTGCTTTTAATTCTTATTAATGCTTTTTTTGCCGCTTCAGAAATTGCTTTGATTTCTACTCGTCGAGTAAAACTAAGACTGATGAAGGAAGAAGATTCGGAGGAGTTAGAAGCTATTCAGCACCTGCTGGAGAAGCCCAATGAATTTTTGGCTACCATTCAAATTTGCATCACTTTAGCTGGGTTTTTCGCCAGCGCCACCGGAGCGGTTTCTCTTTCTCGAGAATTAGGTAGAAAATTGGAAAGTACTTCGCTTCCGATATTGGGAACTTTGGGGGAAGAGCTGGCGGTTATTTTAGTTACTTTTATAATTTCTTACCTGAACTTAGTTCTGGGGGAATTGGTTCCCAAAAGAGTGGCTTTAGCTAACCCCGAGAAATTCGCTCTTCGAGTGGCCCGGCCCATAGTTTTTTTATCTCGATTGTTTAGTCCTCTGGTAACTCTTCTTTCTGCTTCTACTGATTTTATATCCCGTATCCTGGGAATTCCTCAGGAGTCGGTATATTCAGTTACCGATGAAGAATTAAAATTGTTTATCGCCGAGCAAAGAAACCTGCCACCTGATGAGAGAAGATTAATTAACGAAGTTTTTGACTTTGGAGATACTTTAGCCTATGAGGTGATGACTCCTCGTACCGATATGGTATGTATAGAGGATAATGCTACTATAGGGGATGCCCTGGAACTTTCCTTACAGAGCCACTTTTCTCGTCTTCCAGTCTACCAGGGCGACTTAGATAACATCATAGGGTTTGTGCACATTAAAGATATTTTACCCCATTTAACTAAGGGGGATATGGATAAGCCGGTAAGAGAGATAATGCGTCCTATCCATTTTGTTCCTCTTACCAAAAGAGCTATGGAGCTATTGAAAGAATTGCAGCAGAAGAGAATTAACATGGCTATTGTTCTGGATGAATATGGAGGTACAGCAGGATTAGTTACCATCGAAGATCTTTTAGAAGAGTTAGTAGGAGAGATAAGAGATGAACATGATCGAGAGACTGCTCCCTATCGAAAGATTGGGGATGATGAATATCTGGTAGATGCTTCCCTGCCCATTGAGGATCTCAATAAACTCTTGGGTTTATCGCTTCCTGAGAGTGAGGAGTTTGAGTCGGTGGGAGGCTTGATTATGGAGCTGTTGGGGAAAGTTCCCGAAGAAGGAGAAATGATAGAAGTGAATGATTATCAACTAAAAGTGGAAAGAATGAAAGGAAAAAGAATTCTCACCCTACATCTGTGGGTGAAAAAGAAAGAGGATGAAGAAAGTGGGGAAGCTGATCATAGCTCATGATTTAGGAACTACTGGTAATAAAGCCACTATTTTTAGTGAAGAAGGGAAAATAATGGCCAGTGCGTTTTTTGGGTACGAGACCTACTTCCCCGATGCTCTTTCGGTGGAGCAGAACGCAGAAGATTACTGGGAGGCGGTAGTTTGCTCTACTCACCAGTTACTGGAGAGAGGAAAGGTCAAAAAGGAAGATATCGGGGTTGTTTCTTTCTCTGGACAAATGATGGGAGCGTTACCAGTGGATAAAAATGGTCAACCCCTTTATCGTATTCTTATTTGGGCAGACAGAAGAGGAGTAGAAGAAGTAGAATGGATAAAAGAAAGAATAGGAGAAGACCGAATTTATCAGTTGACCGGTCATCGTCTCAGTGCTAACTATTCTCTGGCTAAAATTCTCTGGTTTCGTAATCACTTACCGGAAATTTATAATAAAGCCCACAAATTTCTTTTAGCTAAAGATTTCGTGATTTTTAAATTAACCGGTCAGTGGGTAACTGACTTTTCCGATGCTTCAGGAACCAATCTTTTTGATCTGGCTCGGGAAACCTGGTCAGAAGAGATATTAGAGAAGATGAAAATAGAAGAAGATAAACTTCCTCCTCTGTATCCTTCTACAACGGTGGTGGGAGAAGTTACCAAAAAGGCGGGAGAAGAATGCGGGCTTTTACCCGGAACTCCGGTGGTCGTTGGGGGAGGAGACGGTCCTTGTGCTGCCTGCGGAGCAGGGGTGGTAGGAGAGGGAGAGGCTTACCTTTATCTTGGTTCTTCTTCCTGGATTGCTTTTGCCTCTTCTCAACCTTTTTATGACCCGGAGAAAAGAACTTTTACCTTTCACCATTTAGAAAAAAGTCTTTTTATGCCTACCGGTACCATGCAATCAGCTGGTGGGTCATATCAGTGGTGTCGAGATGCGCTTTGTGAGAGGGAAAAGATTCTGGCTCAAGAGCTGGGAGTAAGTGCTTATCAATTGATGGATCTGGAGGCCAGCAAAGTCCCTCCCGGGTGTGACGGTTTACTTTTTCTCCCTTATCTTTTAGGTGAGAGAGCTCCCTGGTGGAATCCTCATGCCCGAGGGGCATTCATAGGTTTAACTCCCTCTCATGGTAAACCCTATCTTATTCGCTCGGTTCTCGAGGGTATCAGTCTTAATCTCCGGATAATACTCGATGCTTTTCGAGAACAAGGGCTGTGTCCTGATGCTTTGCGCCTCATCGGCGGAGGAGCAAAAGGAGATTTTTGGTCTAACCTTTTAGCTCAAGTTTTAGGAGTAGAAATTTTGCGCCCCCGATATGTGGAAGAAGCTACTTCTTTAGGAGCAGCTGTCGCTGGGGGAGTAGGAGTGGGAATATTTAAGGGATTAGAAGTGGCAAAGGAATTGGTAGAGATAGAAGACCGCTTCTCTCCTCGAGAAGAAACAGTAGAAGTCTATAATCGTGTGTATCCCATATTTAAAAAAGCTTATCTTTCTCTTCTTCCGGTATTTGATGATTTAAGCTCTTTTTAAGAGATAAACTTTTGAGGAGGATTTTTTCGCCCCCCTTTGCTTTTATTATTTCTCTGGCGCTATCCTGGTAAGCGGCAATCTCTAAATATCCTGAACTATCAGGATGGACGATAAGCTCTCCCCGGGAAACTGCAGCATAGGGAAGTTGATAGGTAGCTATAAATTTTTTATCCCCCACCTGGATAGTCAGTTGCTCTCCCTCTTTTATTTCTATTTCCTGCAGGTAATGTCCGGGAAGATTGGTTTCCAGGTTGCCAAAGTGGTCGGCATAGGCTATCTCACCCTGCAGGGTGTTATTTTTTATTCGAGGTTTTTCATAAGGGAGAAAAAATACGTCTTTGAGATTCACAGGAGAACCCAGCTCATCAATCGGTATACCTCTCGATAAGTAGGCAGCACAGGGAGCGAATATGTCTCTTCCATGGAAAGTAGAGGAGGGAAGAGGGTGGTAAAAATACTGAGGACGGTTTAACTCTACTATTTTTACCACCTTTTCATTTTCAGCTATTAAAGTGAAAAGGCCATTATCAGGACCCACAAAAGTATAGCCTTTTTCCAGTTGCAGAGCCAAAGCTTTTCTTTGTGTTCCAACTCCATAGTCTACCACAGCTAAAAATATACTTTCCGATGGAAAATCACCAAATGCCCGGAAGAGCACATACATTGCCTCTCGAACATTAAAAGTTTCCACTTCATGAGTTAGGTCAATGATTTCTACCCCGGGATTTATCTTTTTAATTACTGCTTTAGTCACTCCTACGTAATAACTTTTATGTCCCCAATCAGTTAAAAAAGCTATGTAAGGCATAATCTACCAATAAAGTATTTTATTCTTTTCCAGGCTACCCAAAGTTTTATGAACTAAAGGAAGAAAGGTAAAAGCTGGTCCTCCTCTAACTACCCCACACCGGTTACTTCTAAACTTACTGCTAAATCCCTCATTTCTTTAGCTTTAAGACTGAGGGCTCCTTCGCTCATCACTTTTCCATGAAAGTGGCTACATTCCTCCAATATGGAGGAGGCTTCTTCTTTTGTAGCGTATAATCTTTTTCGGTATTCATCAAAAAATCCTTGAGGATTGGTGACCAGCTTTTGCCTCATTATAACCGGGTTAACCAGCTTTCGTAACCTGGTTCTTCTCCTCTCACTACTCGGAAAAAGACTTCTTGCAGGAGACGAGTTATCTCTCCTCGTTTTCCTGTGCCAATTGTTCTTCCGTCTACTTCAGTGATGGGAGTAATTTCTGCTGCTGTTCCAGTAAAGAAAGCCTCATCCGCGAGATACAGGTCATCTCGAGTGCAAAGAGTTTCTTTCACTTCCATACCCAGTTTGTGGGCAATTTTTATCACCGTATCCCGAGTAATCCCCAAAAGAATGGAATAAGGATGAGGGGTAAAGATTACTCCATCTTTCACATAAAATATATTTTCTCCGCTTCCTTCAGAAATAAAGCCATTGATGTCTAATAAAATTGCTTCATCATAACCTAAATCCTTTGCTTCCACCTTAGCTAAAGCTGAATTTAGGTAATTGGCGCTGGTTTTGGCCCGAGGGGAACCAGAATTGATGTAAGTTCTGGTGTAAGAAGATATTTTGGCTCTAATTCCTTCTTCAATTCCTTTTTCTCCCATATAGGCTCCCCAGCACCATACTGCTATTGCGCAATCAACACCACAAGATGAGGGGTCTACCCCCATTTCTCCATATCCTCGGAAAATAATTGGTCTTATATAGCATTCTTCTACTTCATTAGCTTTAATAGTGTCTATTATCCCCCTTTCTATCTCTTTGGGGGAATAGGGGATAGTCATGCGCACGATGTGCGCTGAGTTATAAAGCCTTTCTAAGTGATCTGATAAGCGAAATATTGCAGGTCCAGTATTGGTTTTATAACAGCGGATTCCTTCAAAAATAGCTGTTCCATAGTGCAGAGCATGAGTTAAGACGTGAACTTTAGCTTCTTTCCAGGGGAGCAGCTCACCGTTCATCCAGATTTTCTCTAATTCTTGCATATTTAACACTCCTCATTTTGTATTGCATTCTCTATATTTTATTCAATAAAGATAACTTTGCCAATGTTGCGGGAAAGAAAAATCAAGAAGGAGAAAAAATATTTTCTTCCCAGTTAATCAAGCATTGTCCCAAATAGCCTATTAATAAGCCAGTAGGGAGAGAAAAAAGGGCAAGGAAGGGAAGGTAATAAAAAATACTTTCACTTTTCATATAGAAGTAGGCTATTACTAACTGACCTAAATTATGAAAAAGTGCGCCCATGATGCTCACTCCCCAAAGAGGAAATCCCCTTCTTTGGAAGAAAAACATACCTCCCAGGCTGGCTAATCCTCCCCCTAAACTTAAGAAAAAACCTACTCCTAAGTTGCCACTTAAAATATTGCCTAATACGATGCGTAATATAGCTACCTCTGTGGCTTCTATCCAGTTTCCTCTCCATAAGATTACCAGAGTTATCACGTTAGCCAAACCTAACTTTGCTCCTGGTAAAAAAAAAGAAGGAAGCAAGCCCTCTAATATGTGTAACACTATACCCAGGGAAGTTAAAACTCCCAGGCGAGCTACGTTGGTTGCATTGGTATTTGTTTTCACAGAGATATTATATAATATAGTTCTTACAATGAATGATATGATGATATAAACCTGAAGTAAAGAGATGAAGAATAACTTTTTACAAAAAACCAGGTTTGCTTATTCTGGTAAAATATAAAGGATAATTCTCAATGAAAAATTATAAAATTTACTAAGTTTACTATGGGTCTTTAAGACAAAAAGGGAGAATAAAATGCTGGGAAGGGAAAGAGCTCTGAGAGCGCTACACCATCAAGTTCCGGATAGAATCCCCCTGGATTTGGGGAGTACTAACTGTACTACTATGACCAAAGTAGCTTATGATAATTTAAAAAAATATTTAGGAATAGAAAAAAGCGCCCGGTTTATGATGGAGAATTTTCAAATTGTTTTTATTGATGAAGAGGTGCTCCAGATTCTGGAAATAGACACCCGGGGCATTCATCCCCAGCCAGTTTTCTTCAAAAAAGTAGTAGATGAGAGAACTTATTTTAACGAATTTGGTATCAAGTATCATATGCCCGAAGATGGTCTTTACTATGATATGGTAGAGCACCCTCTATCTGGAAAAAGCGTAGAAGAACTAAAAGATTACGAGTGGCCAGACCCCACCAGAACTATGGACCTCTCAGGAATGAGGGAAAGAGCAAAAAATCTTAAAGAGAGTAACCAGTATCTTTTGGTAGGAGACATGATTGATACCGGTATTTTTGAGCCTTGCTGGTATCTGCGGGGGTTTGAAAATTTTTTGGTGGACCTTTTGACCGACCTTGATTTCGTTACTACCTTGTTAGAAGGGATGTACAATTACCAACTGAAAAGGTATTCTCTTTTTCTCCAGGAAGCAGGGGAGTTTTTAGATGTGGTTTTCGTAGGAGATGACTTAGCTACTGCTGAAAGTGTGATTATGAGTCCTAAAACCTATCGAGATATAATTAAACCTTATCACAAAGAGTATTTTAAAAATTTAAAAAAGCTGGCTCCTCAGGCACAGCTTCTCTATCACTCCTGTGGGAGTATTTTTTCTTTTATTCCTGATTTAATAGAGGTGGGAGTAGATATCTTAAATCCGGTTCAGGTTTCGGCTCAGAATATGGATACTAAAATATTAAAAGAAATGTTTGGGAGTAAGCTCTCTTTCTGGGGGGCAATAGACACCACCCGGGTTCTTCCTCGAGGAAGCAAAGAAGAAGTGAAAGAAGAGGTAAGGAAAAGAATAGATGATTTGGGACCAGAGGGGTATGTGTTGACCTCGGTACATGACATTCAGCCTGATGTTCCTCCGGAAAATGTAGTAACCATGTTTGAAGAAGCCAAAAATTACGGAGTTTTTCTCTCTCGCTGAGAAGGTTGATATAGTGGTCTTATCCGAGGGTAGAGAACCACTCTCTCTCTGGGAAAAAGTACAAAGGAGAGCGGAAAGATTCTCTGCTGCTACTTCAATACTTTTAGGTTTTATTATCATCATTTTGAGTGGAACATTTGCTCTGCTTTTACCTTTTATGGTAAATCCAGGGAACAAATTGCGTTTCATAGATGCTTTGTTTACCGCTACTTCTGCTACTTGTGTTACTGGCTTAGTAGTGGTGGATACCGCCACTTTTTTTTCCTTCTGGGGACAATTAGTTATTCTTGTGCTCATCCAGGTGGGAGGGTTGGGATATATGACCTTAAATACTATTTTGGCCTTAGCTCTCCGGCGGAGGATTGAGTATCGAACTCGATTAGCTATCCGTGATTCTTTCAGTTTGGATTTTCCGGGGGGAGTGGTACGTTTTGTCCTTTCTGTTTTGAAATACACTTTTTTAATCGAAGGAATAGGTTTTGTGGTTCTCTTTCTTAATTTTTTACGTTACTTTACGCCCGGAGAGGCTCTTTTTCCTGCCCTTTTTCACTCTATATCTGCTTTTTGTAATGCCGGTTTTTCAGTATTTAGTAATAATTTGGAAAATTTTGTTCTGGATCCAGTAGTTAATTTCACGATTATGGGGCTTATAATACTGGGAGGCCTTGGTTTTGTGGTATTACAAGAAATAGTGGAAAAACGTAGTTTGTCGAGCCTTCATTCTCGGGTGGTGGTAAGAACTACTCTGTTTTTGATTTCCCTGGGGACTGTTTTAATTTTGCTTTTAGAGTGGAATAACCCTGCTACTTTGGCTGAATTTCCCTGGGGAGGGAAAATAATGGCCAGCCTTTTCCAGGCTGTTACTCCCCGTACTACTGGTTTTAATACTATTGCTACTGCTGGTTTGCGAGAAGCCTCCGCTTTTCTTATAATGTTACTTATGTTTATTGGTGCCTCTCCAGGAGGAACAGGGGGAGGAGTGAAAACTACCACTTTTGCCTTGCTTTTGGGGGTAGTAATGAATATAGTAAGAGGAGGAGATAAGGTGGAATTTTTCCATCGCCGAGTAGCGCCTGCAACAGTATTCCGGGCTATAAGCGTAGTGGTTTTAGCTTTCCTTCTGGTTTTTGGAGTAATTATGATTCTATTGATTGTTCAACCTGCTCCTTTTCTGGACATTTGTTTTGAGGTATTTTCTGCCTTCGGGACAGTGGGTCTTTCCCGAGGAATAACAACCGGTCTTTTAGATCTCAGTAAAGTTCTACTCATTATCACTATGTATGTGGGAAGAGTGGGAATTATGACTCTGGTAATGGTACATTCTCCCCGGGAAAAAGATTTAATTACTTATCCAGAAGATAAGATTCTTATTTAGGAGGTAAAACCTTGTTTGGAAAAATATTGATAGCCAATCGAGGAGAAATTGCTCTCCGGGTAGTGCGAGCCTGTAGAGAGTTAGAAATTAAAACAGTGGGAGTATTTTCCGATCCGGATTACAATCTTCCACATTTAAAGTTTGTAGATCAAAAAGTAGCTCTAGGAGGGAGCCTGCCCCAGGAGACCTATTTAAACGAAGAGAAAATTATTCGTGCTTGTGAGCTAACTGGAGTTGATGCTCTTCATCCCGGTTACGGCTTTTTATCCGAAAACGCTGAGTTTGCTAGAAAGCTGGAAGAGAGAGGTATTGCTTTTATTGGACCAGGCGCAGATTTACTGGAACGGATGAAAAATAAATTACAGGTCAAAAAAATTCTGGAAGAGGCTGGAATACCGGTGGTTCCTGGATCTAAGGAACCTGTGAGAGATGAGAAAGAAGCAAAGAAGATAGCAGAAAAAGTAGGGTATCCTCTTTTTCTTAAAGCTTCTCGGGGAGGAGGAGGGCGAGGAATCAGAGTGGTAAGAGGACCCCATCAATTGGCCGAGGCCTTGGAAAGCGCGAAACGAGAGGGGAGATTAGCTTTTGGTAGTGAGGAGGTGTATATAGAAAAGCTTTTGACTAAAGCGAGGCACGTAGAAGTGCAAATTTTGAGAGATAAGGAAGGAAGAGTGGCTCATCTGGGAGAAAGAGAATGTTCTATACAAAGAAGGCAACAGAAAATCTTAGAAGAAGCTCCTGCTCCCTTCTTGACCGAGGAGACGAGAGAGAAATTGCGGAAGACAGCAATAAAAGTAGCTGAAGTGCTGAACTACACCACTTGTGGAACAGTAGAGTTCCTGGTAACTGAAGGCGGTTCTTTCTATTTCATGGAGTTAAATGCTCGTATTCAGGTAGAGCATCCGGTTACAGAAGTGGTTTCGGGGATAGATTTAGTGAGAGAACAAATTTGTCTTGCAGCAGGAGAGAAGCTATCTTTTTCCTCGGAAGACGTTTCTTTGCGAGGGCATGCTCTGGAAATGAGAATAAATGCAGAAGATGTGACCCATAACTTTTCTCCTTCTCCGGGTAAAATTTCCCGCTTTGATGTTCCTCGAGGTCCGGGAATCAGGGTGGATTCTCACTGCTACTCCGGTTATGAGGTCCCTCCTTATTATGATTCTCTTTTGGCTAAATTGGTAGTATGGGATTGCGATCGGGACTTTGCCATCCGCAGAGCTCGGGAAGCCTTGCATTCTTTTACGGTGGAAGGCATTCCCACTACTATTCCTTTTCATATGAAAATTTTGCAAAATAAAGATTTCATATCTGGTAATTTACATACCAGATTAGTAGAAGAAAATTTGGAAGAATACTAAAATATTAGAGGAGGAGTAAATTTATGAAGCTCAGGACTTTCTCTGGGGGGATCCATCCTCCTACTTTTAAAGAATTTACTGCCACGAAGCCCATTAAAGAATTTCCCCTTCCTTCTCAAGTGGTTCTGCCTCTTCTTCAGCACACCGGTGCTCCCTTATCACCCTTAGTAAAAAAGGGCGATAGGGTTAGAAGGGGACAGAAAATTGCTGATGTAGAGGCTTTTATTGCTGCTCCTCTGCATGCCCCATTAGCTGGTACAGTAGTAAGAATAGAAGATTCCTTTCATCCTCTGTTGGGTAAATTTCCTGCCTTAACCATAGAAAATGACGGCTCAGGAGAAGAAGAAAGAAAAGATCCTCTCTACGGTATCGAGAGTAAAGACCCTGCTTTTCTTCGGGAGTGGATTAGAGAGGGAGGGATGGTGGGTTTGGGAGGGGCAGCTTTCCCCACTCATGTAAAGGTTTCCCCTCCTTCAGGTAAAAAAATTGATAGTTTTATTTTAAACGGGGCAGAATGTGAGCCTTATCTAACCTGTGATTATCGGGTGATGATAGAAAGACCGTCTGCTATTTTGACCGGCTTGCGAGTTTTGGTGAGGGCTTGTGGAGCAGAAAGAGCTTTTATAGGAATAGAAGAAAATAAAATTGAGGCTATAGAAGGATTTGATAAATTAGTAAAGGACCTTCCTTTCCCCACGCAAGTAGTTCCTCTTCTTACTAAATATCCTCAAGGTTCAGAAAAACAGTTGATTGTCGCCATTCTGGGAAGAGAAGTTCCTCCTGGAGGATTGCCCCTCGATGTGGGGGTGATAGTAAATAATGTACAAACTGCCTGGGCAGTGGGAAGGATGGCTGAGGAAGGTCTTCCCCTCATAGAGCGGGTTATAACTTTAAGTGGAGAGTGTCTTAAAAATCCGGAGAACCTTCAAGTACCTCTGGGAACTGTTTTATCGGACCTCGTGGATTTTTGTGGAGGATGGGTGGAAGCTCCTAAAAAAGTAGTTATGGGAGGACCAATGATGGGGGTAGCACAAACCTCCCTGCAAGTCCCGGTGGTGAAGGGAACTTCCGGGTTTGTCTTTTTGAGTAATCTCTATGAAAAAAAGGAATATCCTTGTATTCGTTGCCGTAGATGCATAGATGCTTGTCCTATGCGTCTTTTTCCCACAACGCTGGGCAAGTTTTCCGAGTATCAGGCTTTTGACGAGGCTAGAAACCATCGGGTGCTGGATTGTATGGAATGTGGAGCCTGTTCTTACGTTTGTCCCTCCAACATTTCTCTTACTCACCTTATCAGGTTAGCTAAAGCAGAAGTTATGCGTCGTTCCAGAGGAGGGGAAATCAATGAATGAAGAATTAAAATTGGTTATCACTTCTTCGCCTCATCTCCGAGACGAGATTACTGTTCCCTGGATAATGAGGCAGGTAGTGTTGGCGCTTCTACCTGCTACTATCTGGGGAATCTATTTTTTTGGAGTTTCTTCTACTTTGTTAACTATTCTCTTGTCTGTAGGGAGCACGATAGGA
>JAKPIQ010000128.1 GCA_029549715.1 Candidatus Atribacteria bacterium
AATAGAAGATGGCTGGATATACTTCCTTCATGGCTGGACCCAGGTAATAGCGCAAGTTTTCCACATTGAAATTGGCAAAGAACTTTTCCAGCGCATTGAGGAAATCTCTCAGGATTTTCGTCCCCCCCGACTTTACTGAAAAACAACCTCCGGTCGTTAATCCGGGAATAAAGAATCTTTTTCCCAGTTAGCATTAATAGCGAATCTGCGGTTCACTCATCAGAAAAAGGGGGAGACGGGAATGCGAAAAATCTGTAAATGCTGGTTAGTGGGAATGATACTCCTTCTTTTCCTGATGACCGGTTTATCCTTCCCTCAGAGTGAAGAACAGGTTGTATTCTGGGTTCCAGTTAAAGATGTTCCAGACTTAGGAATGGTAGACTGGGGTTTGGCCAGTTTCGTGAAGCGAGCTCTTCGGGAAGCAGAGGAATCTGGAGCGCAGGCAGTGGTTCTGGAAATCGATACCTCAGGCGGCTGGGTGGACGCTATGCTTTTTATTAAAGACGCCATCATTTCTTCTTCCTGTCCTACTGTGGCGTTCATTAATCACCGAGCCTGGTCAGCAGGAGCCTTCATTGCTCTGGCCTGTGAAACTATCGTGTTTGCTCCTGATGCCACTATGGGAGCAGCTGAGCCACGTAGCGGTACTCCGGAAGAGATAGATAAACCTGACCCCAAAACTGTATCAGCTATTCGAGCCCAAATTGAAGCCCTGGCTGAGGCTCGAGGAAGAGATCCACTTGTTTTTGCTTCTATGGTGGATCGCAATGTTGAAATCGATGGGTTGGTGAAAAAAGGAGAGCTTCTGACTCTTCGGGCTTCTCAAGCCTTGGAACATGGGGCTGGAGATTTAATAGCTATTACCCGGGAAGAGTTATTAAGTAAATTAGGTTTAGAAGGAACAGTTCGTGAGCTCTCTCCCTCCTGGTCAGAGAATCTGGCTCGATTGGTAACTAATCCGGTAGTAGTTCCTATTCTCCTTACTCTGGCTTTAGTAGGAATTTTAATGGAAATTTTAACTCCTGGTTTTGGAGCTCCTGGTATTGTTGGCCTGGTTTCGTTTTCTCTTTTTTTTGGAGGTCGTTATCTTGCTGGTTTAGCGGGGTGGGAGCCTCTTATTTTCTTTTTGGTAGGAGCAACTCTTTTGATTGTGGAGCTTTTCCTGCCTGGGTTTGGGATAGCAGGAATTTCGGGGATGGGAACATTAGCCCTATCAATCTATCTTGTTCTTCGAGAAACCAATATTCTGTTCTGGCAGGAAGCTGTGTACCAATTATTTTTTTATGTTGCTCTTATGGGTGGAGTGTTTCTGGTTCTTCTTGCTTTTCTTCCCCAAAGTCCAGTATGGCAAAGTTTGGAGCTAAAGAAAGAAATAGCCGGGAGAGTTTATCAAACAGAAGAAAAAGGCTCTGAGCCCTCGGTGGTAGGGAAAACGGGAATAGCTAAAAGTATGCTTCGCCCTGTCGGAATAGTGGAGATTGAAGGAAAGCGGTGGGATGCTATAACCGAGGGGGAATTTATCTCTCCCGGTACTAAAGTGAGAGTGGAAGGAGTGAGGGGAAATACTATAGTAGTTAAATCTGAGGAAGGAGGGTAAAAATTGCAGTTTTTAAATTATTTAATTCTGTTGATTATTGTAGTAGTAGCTCTGGTGATTTTCTTTTATTTAGTTCCGGTGGG